>NZ_JBEZYL010000009.1:0-262222 GCF_040638465.1 Streptomyces sp. NPDC026206 | reverse complement strand
CTGAGCGCCGCTGCGGCGGGGAAATATTGCGGCTACCGCCGCGGGCATCCCGCCGGCACGGCAGCGCTCGGCCGCCGCAGTGGCCGGGCGCCATCGTGGCGGGCAGCCCGGCGGTTGCCCACCGGCGAGGCCGCCAGGAAGCACCGGCCGCCGCGCGCCGGCTGGCACCGCCGGATCACGCCGCCGCGGCGGGGGTGGCCGAGGTCCTGGTTGCCGGGCACCGCCGTGCCACGCCGCCGCGGCGGAGGTGGCCGTGATCCTGGTTGCCGGGGCACCGCCGGGCCGGGGCACCGCCGGGCCGGCCGCTGAGGCCGGGCGCCATCGCGGCGGGGCGGCCGGGGCCTCGTTGCTGGGCGGCGCGGTGGTGAGAGGGCCTCGCCGGGGTCGGGGGGCTCAGGTGCGGGCGATTGTTTCGTGGTGGCGGATGACCTCGGCGATGATGAAGTTGAGGAACTTCTCCGCGAAGGCCGGGTCGAGCTTGGCGTTCTCGGCGAGTTCGCGCAGGCGGGCGATCTGGCGGGACTCGCGGGCGGGGTCGGCCGGGGGCATCTTGTGGGCGGCCTTGAGGTGGCCGACCTGCTGGGTGCATTTGAAGCGTTCGGCGAGCATGTGAATGACCGCCGCGTCGATGTTGTCGATGCTGTCGCGCAGGCGGCTCAGCTCGGCCCGTACGGACTCGTCGTTGGCACTGTTGTTCATGTCCACCCCACCGAGCCTATGCGGACGGGCGGGAACCGGTGACCGGTGGGTGCTCCGGGTCGGGGATCTCGTTGCTCCAGCCGCCCGGTACGGCCCGGCCCTGGTGTGCGCGGAAGCGGATGGGGGCGGTGCCGACGCGGCGGGTGAAGAGGCGGCTGAAGTAGGCGGGGTCGTCGTAGCCGACGCGGCGGGCGACGGCGGCGACGGGGAGTTCGGTGGCGGCCAGCAGTTCCTTGGCGCGGCCGAGACGGATGCCGAGCAGGTAGTCCTTGGGGCTGCAGCCGGCGCCGCGGCGTACGGCGGAGCGCAGCTCGGCGGGGGTCATGCCGTGGCGGGCGGCGTGCTGGGTGACGGACAGGTGCAGGAAGGCGTCGCGGGCCAGGGCTCGTAGGACGGGGTCGGTGTCGCCGGTGGGGGCGGCGCGGGCCTGGCGGAGGGCGACGAGGAGTTCGTGGACGGCGGCGGAGGTCTCGACCTCCAGGAGGGGGTTGCCGCGGCGGGCGGCGCGGGCGATGCGGGTGACGGCGGTGCGGGGGCCGGTGGTGTCAGTGAGGGGGACGAGGGGCCGTTCGGGTTCGATGTAGCCCAGTTCGGTGTAGGCGGCGACGGCTGCTCCGGTGAAGTCGACGAAGCTCTCGTCCCAGCCGGTGCCGCGCGCGGCGCCGTAGTGGTGGGGGACGCCGGGGGTGAGCCAGAGCAGGGCGGGTGCGGTGACGGCGTGGGTGCGGGCGTCGGGGGTGCGGTACCAGCCGGTGCCTGCGCTGATGACGACGGCCACGTGGTGGTCGAGGGTGCGGGGGCCGACGGCGGGCAGGGTGCCGTGCTGGAGGCCGACGCCGAGGCAGACGAGGCCGAGCCGGTGGTGGACCGGGCCGGGGGTGAAGTACCGCATCCAGGTGTGATACACGCGTCCCTGCCTTCCGCGGTGCCGCCGGCTCCGTCCAAACAGGGCAGATCTTTGTCCATGGCTCCCTCCCCCGCCAGAGGGCGACGATGGCCGGGTCTGCGGTCGAGGGTGGGAGGCGGCGGGAACGTGGCGGAGTTCGTGGTGGGGGACGAGGGTTTTGAACTCGGCGGGCGGCCGGTGCGGCTGTTGTCGGGGGCGCTGCACTACTTCCGGGTACATGAGGGGCTGTGGGCGCACCGGCTGGGGATGCTGCGGGCGATGGGTCTCAATTGTGTGGAGACGTATGTGCCGTGGAATTGGCATGAGCGGCGCCGGGGGCTGTTGCGTGATCCTCAGGCGCTGGGACGGTTCCTGGACGCGGTGGGTGCGGCGGGGTTGTTCGCGATCGTGCGCCCGGGGCCGTACATCTGTGCGGAGTGGGAGAACGGCGGGTTGCCGTCGTGGCTGACGGGGGAGCTGGGGTCGCGTGTGCGCACGCGTGATGAGCGGTTCGTGCGGGCGGTCGACGGCTGGTTGTCGGTGGTGGCGCGTGAGGTGGTGGGGCGGCAGGTGTGCCGGGGTGGTCCGGTGGTGCTGGTGCAGGTGGAGAACGAGTACGGGTCGTACGGCAGTGATCAGGTTTATCTGCGGCAGCTGGCAGAACGGTGGAAGTCGCTCGGTGTGACGGTGCCGCTGGTTACTTCGGACGGGCCGGAGGGGCACATGCTCTCGGGTGGTTCGGTGCCGGGTGTGCTGGCGACGGTGAATTTCGGGTCGGGGGCGCGGGGGGCGTTCGAGGTGTTGCGGCGGTACCGGCCGCGGGGTCCGTTGATGTGCATGGAGTGGTGGTGCGGCTGGTTCACGCACTGGGGCGGTGAGGTGGCGGCGCGGGAGCCGGAGCAGGCGGCGCGGGCGCTGGGCGAGGTGCTGGAGTGCGGGGCGTCGGTGAACATCTATATGGCGCACGGGGGGACGAATTTCGGTGGCTGGGCCGGTGCCAACCGTTCGGGGGAGGACCATCGTGGGGTGCTGCGGCCGACGGTGACCTCGTACGACTATGACTCGCCGGTCGACGAGTACGGGCGGCCCACGCGGAAGTTCTGGGCTTTCCGGGAGGTGCTGGCGCGGTTCCGGGGCGTGCCGGGCCCGCTGCCTTCGCTGCCGCCGGCGCCGCCGGTGCTGGGCGGTGGGGTGGTGGTCCGGCTGGTCGAGTGGGCGCTTTTGGGTGAGGTGGTGGAGGTGCTGGGGGACGACGAGTGCGAGGGTGCGGTGCCGGCGACGTTCGAGGAACTGGGTGTCGATCGGGGGGTGGTGCGTTACTGCTTCACGGTGCCGGGGCCGCGTCAGGGGTGTGCGCTGGTGGTGGCGGGGTTGCGTGATGTGGCGACGGTGTATGTGGACGGAGTGCGTACGGGCGTTGTCGACGGTGGGGACGGCGTCGGTGTGGTGCCGCTCGGTGAGGTGGCGGGGCCGGCGTCGGTGGAGTTGTGGGTGGAGTCGCTCGGCCGGGTCAACTACGGGCCTCGTCTGGGGGAGTCCAAGGGCATCACGGGTGGCGTGTTGCACGAGCGGCAGTACGTGCACGGGGTGCGGGCGCGGGGGCTGCGGCTGGATGCCGTGGAGGAGCCGGGGGCTGCGGCCGGGGTGCCGTGGCGGGCGTGGGGGGCGGGCGGCGCCGGTGGGCCGGGGCTGTACCGGGGGGTGTTCGAGGTGGTGGGGGCCGGTTGCGCGTCGGTGGAGTTGCCGGGCTGGGTGCGGGGCTTTGTGTGGGTGAACGGTTTCTGTGTGGGCCGTTACTGGGACCGGGGGCCGCAGCGTGCGCTGTATGTGCCGGGGCCGGTGTTGCGTGAGGGGGCGAACGAGCTGATGGTGCTGGAGTTCGAGCGGCCGGGCGATCCGGCGCTCCCGGTGGGGGCGGTGGGCTGAGCTCCCGTCCCGCTGGTCACCGGCCGATGACGGTGACCAACGGGACGGAACCCCGTGGATGTCTCTTGCCCGACTGCATGCACGGTGAAGCCGTCCAGGCAGAACTCAGCGGTCCCGTTTTCTCCGGTCTTCCGCAATCCCACCCACGCCTCGCCTCCTCCGGGCGCGGTGAACTCGTAGGAGTGCGTGGTGGGGGCGGTGGCAACAGGCAGGTCCGTACGGGTCAGCTCGCGCGCTCCCGGCTCGTCCACGGCGGTGATCCAGGCGTACTGGCCCGCCTGTTCGTTCTCGTAGCGGAATGTCACGCGGTAGCGGCGGCCGGGGGTGAAGCGCACGGTGTGCGGGACGGTGCGGTAGACCAGTCCCGGGTTCTCGCCGCGTGACTTCAGCGACTGGGTGCCGTCGATGACGTCGTCGACGGCCTTGCCGTTCCAGCCGCGCTGTGTGTAGGGGGCGTGCCGCTGGGCGATGTGGGTGCGGGGGTCGGTGGTGCCGCCGGCGTCGCCCTTGACGAAGGGGCCCCAGCCCTGCGGCACGTTCTCGAAGTCCTCGAAGACCAGTGCGCCGGGGGCGGTTGCCTGCCGGCCGGGTACCACGCGTACGGCGTCGAAGCGGACCGGTGCCCGGCCGGGTGCGGCCGTCAGGGAGAGGGTGACGGGGCCGCCGCCGTCCGGCACCGTGAACCAGGTGAACATGCGTTGGAAGCGTGTGCCGTGTTTGCGGTCGGCGGCCACGTGGTTGACGGCGGTGGAGGTGTCCGTCCAGTTCGTGGCGGTGACTCCGTCGGCCGTGCGGACGGTGAGTGCGGCGGTGCGCCGCTCCCCCGCCTCGGCGCCGACCTCGACCTGGACGGATGCGGCGTATGTGCCGGGTCGCAGGCGTGCCAGCCGCTGGCTGACGGTGGCGGCTCCCCCGGCGCCGATGACCAGCTCCCAGTCGCCGAGTGCGCTGCGCACGGCCCGGGCGGGGCCGGTGACCTGCCAGGCGTCGAGGGTGCCGGAGAGGAAGTGGGGGTCGTGCACGGGGGTGCCCTCGCCCCAGCGGGGGTCGGTGCGCCGTCCGTCCCGTCTGCGGGTGAGGACGTAGGGCTGGCCGGGTGTGGCGTCGACGGTGACGCGGCCGTCGCGCACCGGCAGCTCGGTGGGGGCGGCCCGGCCCTGGTCGGTGAGGCGGTGCAGCACGACCGTGCGCAGGGCGGACCAGCCGCGTGGCAGGGACCAGGTGGTGTGCCCGCCGTGGGGGTTGTAGTGGTAGAGCTTGGCGGGGTCGGTGGCGCGGCGGGGTTCCCAGGGCAGGAGGTAGGTGCCGTCGTCGTAGACGAGGCGGCCGTCCGTGGTGATCTTCCTGGTTCCGTCGGAGTCCGATACGGAGGTCCCGGTGGGGCCGGCGAACGTGATCTCGTGGTCGTTCCAGGTTTGGATGGCGAACGCCTGCAGATACTTCGCGGGTAGGTTCTCGGTCCACAGGAGGCGGTAGAAGGGCTCCCAGTCGGTCTTGCCCTGCCAGCCTTCGAAGGTGCCGAGCCTGGCCGTGCCCAGTAGGGGCCACTTGTCGGCGAAGACGTCTTTTTGGTGGTGGCGGATGAAGCGGATGAGGCGGGAGTTGATTCCGCGTGAGGTGTCGGGGCCGTAGTCGGTCTCGGTGGCCCAGTGCGACCAGAGGCTGGAGCGTTCCAGGCCGTGGCCCCACTCGGTGGTGATCTGCCAGCCCTGCCGGTGCAGCTCGCGCTGGAGGCGGTCGGAGTTCCAGCCGGACTCGCGGAAGACGTCGATGTAGAGGGTGTTCAGGGCCGGGTGGGTCTCCTCGCGCAGCTGCCGGAAGCGGCGGGTGATGTCGCCGGAGAGCAGGTCGCGGCGGGCGTCGATCCGGTAGGACTGGTCGAGCCAGTCCCACTGGCGGTCGTTCTTGTCGACGAGTGTCCCGGAGAAGGCGTGGGCGACCGGGTAGGCCTCGGTGGTGTTGACGTGCACGGCGAAGTCGCTGTTCCACCGCTTGCCGATGCGCAGCAGGGTGTTGAGGTCGGCGAGGCCGCCGGCGCGGGTGTTGTAGTTGCCCGCGTAGTCGGGGTGTGCGGAGTCGTGGCCTTCGGACTGGTAGCCCTTGAGCAGGGTGAACTGCCGTAGGCCGTCGGTGGCGAGGTGGATGCGCTTGATGTTGTCGAGGGTGGTCAGGAACGGGTTGGTGGCCTGGCCTGCGAAGTTGAACGGGATGTGGGGGACGACGCGTAGGTGCTGTTCGTCGGCGCCGGGCGGGTTGACCATGATGTCGCGCATGGCGATGGCCGCGTCCTGCCAGTCGGCGGTGCCGTCGCCGTTGCGGTCCCGGGTGATGATGACGCTCGCGCGGGGCAGGGGTTCGGTGTCGGGCAGGGGTGCGGTGGCGGCCCGGTGGGTCCACTGGCCGCAGGTGAGCTGGGCCTTGGTGTAGCCGGGGCGTGTGAGGTTCTGCCGCCACAGGCGCCCGTTCTCCCATGTGGTGGTGGGGTCGGGTCTGTCGTGGACGGTGTTCGTCTCGATGGCGGCGGCGAGGAGGCCGGTGCTGACGACGGCGTACGCACAGCCGGTGGGGGCCGCGTCGGCGGGTGTGGTGGGGGTGAGGTGTACGAGGGTGTCGCCGCTCTTGGCCTTGTCCAGCTGGATGCGGGCGGCGAGCAGGGTGGCGCCGGGCTGGGTGCTGCGGACGGACAGGAAGGCGAGCGACGGAACCTGCACGGTTCCCACGCGCAGCCGGGGTGTGTCGGCGATGCGGGTGACGCGCCAGTGCACGCGCCAGCCGTCGACGCTGATGTTCACGTCGATGCGGGTGTCACCGAGAGCCAGCCGGTAGGAGGCGTGGTCGCGGCCGGTGGTGGCGGTGACCTCGGGGGTGTGCTCGACGCCGTCGATCAGCAGTGACGTCACGGGGTCCTCCTGGCCGTACAGGACGGCGCCGCGGGCGCGGTCGGTGTACGACAGGACGCGCGGGAAGCGGGTGTCCACGCGGACGTCGAGCACGTCGGAGCGCAGTACGGCTTCGGTACCGGCGGCGGCGCGGGCGGCACCGGGGTCCAGGGCGGCGCCCAGGCCTGCCAGGGCGGTGGTGACGACTACGGCCCGTCGGCCCGGGCCCGGGTGGTCTGCGGTCACGGCGTCACCTTGGGGCTGGAGCGGTGGGGGTGACCATGGACAAAGGGGGTTGCCGTATTGGACTAATGAAACGCATGCTCGGCGTGGGGCGTCCCGGCTCCTGGAACGATCCAACCCCTGGAGGTGGGCCCCGGCAGTGCCCCCTCGTGAAGGGGGCGCGGGGCGGGGCGGCCGACGGTCGTGCCCATGGTGATCAAGATCGCCGGTAACCGGCCTACGAGCAGGGGACGTTCCATGGCGCGGCGCGGCACGGCTCGGCGGCCGCTACGGCCCTCGTCATCGCCGCTCTGGGGGGGGGCGGCGCCGGCGGTGGCGGCGCAGCCGTCCGGCCGGGCCGGCGCAGGCCGCCCCGGCGCGGCAGGCGGAGCGGGGCACGCTGCTGTCCACGAGCCTGCTCGCCGGCCTCGGGCCCGGCCAGGTCACCTCGTTCCTGAGCACATCGGGGATCGATGCCGGGCAGACCGCGTACCGCGTGCTGCGACTGGAAGCCGGACGTTCCGTTACGGCTGCACACCGCGGCCGGTGACACCGACGTACCCCTAGTCAACCGCTCAAGTGCGCCCTTGACTTCGCGCACAACGGCGTGAAGATGCCGGTGACCGACCACGGGAAGAGCGACCACTTCGGTGCCTTCAAGGAGGCCGGACCGCAGATCGCCCGCTGCTTCAACACGCTGGACCGCCACGCCTGGTGGACGGCTCGGGGCCCGCCTCCGCCGGGCCCGGCGGGGCAGCGCTCTCCTTCGAGCGCACCGCAGGGCGTCGTTCACATCCGCCCGGCGGCGCGGCATCATGAACTCATGATCGCCACACTGCAGTGCACCGTCATCGACTGTCCCGATCCGCTGGCGCTGGCGCGCTTCTACTCCGCCGTCCTCGGCTGGCGGATCGACCACGACGACAGTGACCCCGGCTGGGTCTGGCTGACCGACACCGCCACCCGTCAGCGCATCGCCTTCCAGGGCGTGGAGAGCGAGTACCGGCCGCCGCGCTGGCCCGACGCCGACCATCCGCAGCAGATGCACCTGGACTTCGTCGTCGACACCCGCGAGGACGTGGAGCGGGCGCAGCAGGAGGTCGTCGCCCTCGGTGCGACGTTCCTTCACGACAGCGGCGGCCAGAAGTCGGGCTTCCGGGTGTTCTCCGACCCGGCGGGGCACCCCTTCTGCCTCTGCTACGGGCAGACGCCCCCAGTCTGAGCCGGGCCCGGGCCGGGCCGGAGCGGGGCGCCGGAGCGGGGCCGGGCACGGCCTCTAAGAGACCGGTTGCCCGGCCGCCGCCCGCAGTGCCGCACCCGCGCCGACGGTGAGGGGCGCACCGTGACCGAAACAGGCCGTTTGAACGTCCAGCGCCGCCTGACGGTGGAAGGACGCGACGGCCTGCTGCCGGTCGACGTTGAAGACGCCGGGCATCAGCTGCTGGACGTTGGCGATGGTGTCGCCCGTGAACAGCACTCCGGACGACGTCAGGTGCAGGGCGACGCTGCCGGCCGTGTGCCCCGGCACGGCGAGTACCCGTACCTCCTCGCCCCAGTCCAGGACGTCGCCCTCGCCGAGCTCCCGGTCCACCCGGCAGGGTGTGACGGGCGGGACGTCGGCCAGCGCCGCGTGCACGGACTCGTACAGCGGTACCTCCCATTCCTCGAGCACCGGCGGCGGCTCCGGTATCTCCCCCCGGATCACGGGCGCGTCGGCCGCGCCCGCCAGCACCCTCGCCCCGGTGGCTGCCGCCAGAGCGGCCGCGGAGCCGGTGTGGTCCATGTGGGAGTGGGTCAGCACGATCTCCTTGAGGTCCCCGGGCCGTGCGCCCAGGTCCGCCAGGGCGTCGAGGATGCGTTCGGCGTGTTCCGGCAGCCCGGTGTCGACGAGGGCCCAGCCGGCGCCGCCGGGCATGCGCACCGCGTAGGCCTGACCGGCGGTGAAGGTGAACATCCATAGGGAAGGCGTGACTTGCGTGATCTCCATGCCGCGAGCCTAGGGGCCGGTCCCGGCCCGTCCCAAGGCTTTGCGCCGGTGGCGAATTGAGCCTCCGGCGAACGGCGCGGCTCAGCTGCCCCGGTCCACCGGGAAGAGCGCCGTCACCTGCCATCCGCCTTCCGGTGCGGGGCCCGCGGTCAGCAGGCCGCCCATCGCCTTGGCGCGTTCGGCGAGCCCGACGAGGCCGAATCCCCCGCCCGACGCCTTCTCGGACAGGGAAGCCGCCCGTTTGCCGTCGTCCGCGATGCGCAGCTCGACGCCCGTGGGAACGCCCCGCACCCCGATGCGTACGGCCGTGGCGTCGGCGGCGTGCTTGCGGACGTTGGTGAGGGCCTCGCGGACGACGCGGTGGACGCCCGCGGCGACTTCACCCGGGATCCAGGTTTCCATGCCTCTTTCGATGTAAAGGGCGACGGGTGGGCCCGTACGGGCGAACGCCTCGGTCAGTGCGCGTACCTCGGGCAGGCCGGCGACGGGCTCCGTCTCGGCTTCGCCCTCCCGCAGGACGCCCACCAGGCGGCGCATCGCGCCGAGCGCCTCGCCCGCGGACGTCTCGATGCGTTCGAAGGCCCCGGCCGCGGGCTGCCCCTCCAGGGCGGTGAAGCGGGCGGCCTGGGCCTGTACGGCGATTCCGGTGATGTGGTGGGCGACGAGGTCGTGGAGCTCGCGGGCCAGTTCCAGGCGCTCGGCCGTGCGAACGGCGGCCATGTCGCGCATGCGCCGTGCGGACTGGCCGCGCAGGAGGAGGGAGTAGCTGCCCACGACGACGGTCAGGACCGTGAACAGGGCGGTGAACCACTCCGGGTTGAGGTCGCGCATGGGCGTGGCGACGACGGCGATGGCGAGCATCGGGCCGAGGGTGGCGGCGACGCGGTGGGAGGACCGGCTGACGACGAGGGTGAGCAGGACGAGCAGGGCGACGCCCTCGCCCATGCCCCACACGACGGCGGGGTGCGCTCCGGTCATCAGGACGGCGGAAGCGGTCCAGGAGACGGCGACGGCGATGCCCGCCCGTACGTTCAGCGCGATCCAGCCGTAGGGCACGGCGCACAGGCAGACCAGGACGCCGGCGGCGAGGACCACGGCGTGCGGCTCGCTGGGCTGGCGGGCCAGGGCGATGCCCTCGAAGCCGACGAGGCAGAGCAGGACGGCCCCCAGGGCGGCCTTCGCGGCTGCCGTTCCCCGGGGGTGGCGGACGGCCCATGCGGCCCATCTGTTCACGTGCCGCCCGTGGCCAGCCCGCTCTCCCAGGCCCATGCGGCGATCTCGACGCGGTTGCGGGCATCGAGCTTGAGCTGCACGTTGGCCAGGTGGGTCTTGACCGTGGACAGGGAGACGAACAGTTCGGTGGCGATCTCGGCGTTGGTGGCGCCGCGGGCCAGGCAGCGCACGACGTCGGCCTCGCGGTCGGTGAGCGGCTCGGAGGGCTGCCGGACCGCGTCGGCGGCCCCTGTGGCCGCCGGGGCCATGTCGCGCAGCAGCCGGACGGTGATCGCCGGTGAGATGAGGGAGTCGCCGACGGCCGCGGCATGGACGGCCTCGACCAGCATGGCGGGGCTGGCGTCCTTCAGGAGGAAGCCGGAGGCACCGTTGCGCAGGGCCGTGTGGACGTATTCGTCCAGGTCGAAGGTGGTGACGATGACGATGCGGGGGCGCTGGCCACGCTCGGGGCGGGCGGTGGAGAGCTCGGACAGGCGGCGGGTGACCTCAAGGCCGTCCAGCTTGGGCATGCGGATGTCGAGGAGCAGGACGTCGGGCTCGTGGCGCTCGACGGCCTCCAGGGCGGCCTCGCCGTCGACGGCGTCGGCCACGACCTCGATGTCGGGCTGGCTCTCCAGGATCATCCGGAAACCGGTGCGGACCATCTCCTGGTCGTCCGCGATGACCACGGTGATCGCCATGCTGTGCCCTCGCTCCTGGGAGGCTTGGGAAGACCGGGGAAGGTTCGGTGCTCGCAGAGCCCCGCCCGGGCGGGGCGTCTCTCCATGTCACCGGGGCTGTCCGGACCCCGCAACCGCAAGGGCGCGCCCGCCGACCGCGGGGCCGCGGGGCCGCGCCGCACGATCCGGTGGGCGCCGCGCCACACGATCCGGTGGGCGCCGCGCCGCATGGTGCGGTGGGCGCCGCGCCGGTCAGTCGGCGGTGCGGCCGTGGCGGCGCAGCGCGACGCGCACGCCGTAGGCGCCGCCGCCGACGGCCAGCAGGGCGACCGCGCCGGCGACGACGGGGGTGCCGACGTCCCCGACGTCGTGGCTGGCCTTGATGACCTGGCCCGCTTCGACCACGCGCTTGACGGGGTTGCCGGAGGAGTGGTGGGGCGGCTTGCCGGCGGTCGCCGCACGGTGCTTCCCGGTCCCGGGCGTGGGGCCGGCCGCGACGGTGGCCTTGTCGCCGTGGGCCCCGGAGGTGGCGGTGCCGGCCCGGTGGGCGGTCGTGGCGGCCTTGGGGGCGGCGGTGCCGCCGGTCTCCGGGGTGTGGCGCAGGGAGCCGGAGGCGAAGTCGTAGTAGTTTGTCAGGCTGCTGCCGTCGAGCCGGGCGCGCAGGGTGGGGCGGGAGCTGTCACCGCCGAGGATGCGCAGGTGCAGCCGGTCGAGGTCGGCCGTGGGGCGGCGGGTGTCGAAGGTGCGCTGCTGCTTGCCGTGGCTGGTGACGGTCACGCTCGTGCCGCCGCTGCCGGAGGTCAGGCTGGCCCGGCTGCCGTCGGGGAGGCGCACCTGCTGGACGGTGGAGCCGCCGCGCCCGGAGTGGGTGTCACGGTCCTGCTGGTCCGCCGCGAAGGCGCTCGCCGTCGGGTACGCCACGGCCGCGACGGCGGCGGTGAGGACGGTGGCGGCGGCGATGCGGGACTTCACGGACACGAGGGGTGCCTTTCCGTAACGGTCGGCTCTGACGGTGGCCGCCGGCTTTCGGAGGCACGCTCTTACGTTACGGACGTTTATGTGCCGCACACCTCGACTGTCCGACCATTCTCGTCTCGGCCGAAAGGATGACGGGACCCCTTCGCGTCATACCGAAGTGTGGGTCCCGGCCGGCCGGAGAGGGCCGTGCGGGCCCGTACCGGTGCTGGGCCGTCCGGGTCAGCGGACGGCCCGGCGGGGCCGGTACGGGCGGGGATGCGGCTCAGCCGCCGAGGCTCGCCGCGGCGGACCTGATGTCCGAGGCGAAGGTGCTCACCTCGGTGTAGACGCCGGGGAAGCCGCGGCGTGCGCAGCCCTCGCCCCAGCTGACGATGCCGACCTGGATCCAGGCGCCGGCGTCGTCCTTACGGAACATCGGGCCGCCGGAGTCACCCTGGCAGGTGTCCACGCCGCCGGTGTCCATGAAGCCGGCGCATATCTCCTCGCCGGGGGTGAGGCTGCCGCCGTAGGCGCCCTCGCAGGTGGCGTCGTCGACGAAGGGGACGGTGGCCTTCTGCAGGAAGCGCTGCTGGCCGCCGCCCTCCTTGGTGGCGCCCCAGCCGGCGACGGTGAAGGTGCCGTTGTTGTAGGCCGCGGTGTCGGCGATCTTGAGGGTGGGCAGGTCGATGGGCTTGGCGAGCTTGATCAGTGCCCAGTCCTTGCCGACGCCGTTGTAGCCGGGGGCTTGCAGGACGCGGGTGGACTTGACCTTGACGGCCTGGGAGGAGTTGAGGTCCACCACGCCGGCGGTGGCGGTGATCGAGGTGTTGGCGCCGCTGCCGTTCACGCAGTGCGCGGCGGTCAGGACGATCTGCCGGGTGTAGAGCGCGCCGCCGCAGCCCATGGACAGCCGCACCATGAAGGGGAACTCCCCTTGAGCGGCGGGCTCGCCACCGACGACACTGGGGCCGGGCCGGGGCTCGGGGTCCTGCGCCTGGGCGGCGGAGGGCTGGAGACTGAACGCGGCGAGGGCGACCGCGCCCACTGCGGTGCATCTTTTGAGCACCTTGAGGTAGTTGCGCAACGGTCTTCCTTTCGTGGGAGGTTGTGCGCACCGCATGGCCGGGTGGGGTGGGGTTCTTGTAGGGCTCATGACAATGCGCGTTGTGATTATCGAGCCGGGTGGCACCCGCGACCTAGCCGCGTTTTCGGCCAGTCGGCAGGGGTGGGGCGCCCGTACAGTGGAAGGGCACCGGCAACCGCACGGGGGTGGTCACGCGTGGGCTCGGACCTCGCGATCGAGCACGGCTTCCCGCACGTGGAGGCCGTCCGGTCGGCGATCACGGCGCTGTACAAGCGGCTCTCCTACGACGGAGTGCGCTCCTTCGCGGCGAGCCTGCCGCCGGCCGGCGCCGCCTTCTTCGACGACGAGGACCCCTACCTGGGCGTCCAGCGGGTCGCCGGCGAGATGGTGCGGCACCTGCGCCTGCCCGACGCCCGCATGATCGTCAGCTTCCGCGACATGCGGCACGCGGGGAGCATCGAACTCGCGGCGGGGCCCGAGTACTTCATCGAGCTCAACTCCCGCTTCAAGAGCCACCGCCGCGACATCGGGGCCGCGCTCGCGCATGAGGTGATGCACGTCTACCTGCACCGGCTCGGCCTGGAACTGCCCGGCACACGGGACAACGAGATCCTCACCGACACCGCCGCCGCCTACCTCGGGGCGGGGTGGCTGCTGCTCGACGCCTACCGTGAGTCGTCGGTTTCGACGCAGAAGCTGGGGTATCTCACGCCGGAGGAGTTCGGGTACGTGCTCGCCAAGCGCGCCCTCGCGTTCGGCGAGGACCCCTCGCCCTGGTTCACCAGCCCGCAGGCCTACGACGCGTACGTACGGGGGCGGGAGAAGGCCCGGCGGGACGCGCGGTGTCCCCCGCTGGCGGCTGCCGGGCGGCTGGGGCGTCACCGGTACGTACGGGACCGGCGGGCCGGGTCGGCGGGGAGCGATGCGGGGTACGCGTTCGAGGGTCAGGACCCTCGGCGCGTGACGTTTCCGTGCCCCACGTGTCATCAGCGGATCCGGGTGCCGGTGCGGGGGCGTTTTGCGGCGCGGTGCGGGTTGTGCCGGAGTGTGCTGGACTGCGATACGTAGGGGCGGTATGCGGGTGGTTTTCCCCTACCCCGCCCTTTCACCGTTTCTTGTCCTCAATCGCCGGACGGGCTGACTAGTCAGCCCGTCCGGCGATTGAGGACCGGGGTACGGGGCGGAGCCCCGGTTCACGAGCGCGCCCACCACTTGCGGAGGACCTTTTCGGCCGGTTTTCCGTGCGGGGTGTACGCCAGGCGCTTCGCGGTCTCGCCGCTGTCGGGCCAGTCGTCCCACATCCACCAGCACACGCCCGCCCACCAGGGCTTGCCGTCGAAGGCTGCGAACAGCGCCTCGTAGGCCGCGGCCTGTTCGTCCTCGCCACTGCGCTTGCTGACGGTCCAGGAGTAGGGCGCCGTGGTCGTACCGCGCTGACTGACGTAGCCGGCCTCGGTGAAGAGGATCTTCCGGTGCTGTCGCTCCGAGAAGGCGGCGAGCTCGCGCGTGATCGGCTGCCAGGCCTGCCGCAGCCGCGCCGGGTCCGCGGTGGCCTTGTCGGCCAGCGGCCAGTAGGCGTCGATGCCGATGACGTCGAGGTCCTTCCAGAAAGGGATCTTCTGGTACTCGTCGTAGTTCGCGGCATACGTCAGGGGGCCCTTGTAACGCTCGCGGATCGCGGCGATGGTCCTCCCCCAGCGCTCGCCGTCCTGCGAGGTGCCCGCGAGCTCGGTGCCGACCGAGAACTGCTCGACACCCGCGTCAGCGGACAGCCGCGCGTAGTGGGTGATGAAGCGTTCGTACGCATCGAACCAGGCGTCGCGGTCGCGGGGCCGGATCTCGGCGCGGTCGCCGCCCTTGGTCAGGTCGACATGGGGCTTGACCATGGTCTTGAGCCCCGCGTCGTGGGCGAGGCGGATGATGTGGCGCAGGCTGTCGTCACCGGCGGTCTCGTCCGTGGTGCGCATCGCCGAGTCGGTGACACGGTCCTGGTACCAGGTGGGGGTGAAGGTCACCCACCGGGCGCCGGTAGCGGCGATCTGGCGCAGATACGTTCCCGCTTGGGGGCTGCTGTAGTCGTCGGCGTTCCACGAGGGAAGCGTGACGCCCCGCAATCCGCTCACCTTCCTGTCGTCGGGCCGGCCGCTCGGGCCGCCGGTCGGGGTGTCGGAGTCGTCGTCGCCGCCGGAGGAGGAACATCCGGCGACGAAGAGGACGGCCACCGCCACCACGGCGGCGGCCGTCCTCCTCATCGCGTTCACTGGGTGAGCGCCGCGGGGGCCACGAAGGTGTAGCCGAGGGCACGGATGCCTTCGACGGTCTGCTTCAGCGGCTCCACGTCGTAGTACGGGTGGTAGAAGAAGCTCGCCACGCCGTCACGGACGGCCAGGTTGGCCTTGGCCGAGGCGATGAGGTCGGCCGGCAGCCGGGCCGGGTGGTTGTTGTAGGGCTCGGGCTCGTAGTTGCCGATGTTCTCGGGGAGCACGGTCGTACCGTAGACGTCCTTCACCGCGTACGGGAAGAACTGGCCGATGTATCGGCTGGGGTTCACCGCTCCGCCGCCGAGGGTTCCCGAGAAGTACAGCGAACGCTCCAGCCGGGCGGTGTAGTTCTGGCCGAAAACCCGGTAGTCGGTGGCGGAGGCCGCGTAGTGCGGGGTCGTCCACAGGGTGGGTTTGGGCAGGCCTGCCGCGGTGAAGGCGGCGAGGGCGGACGTCACCCGTGACTGCGCCCAGACCGTGGAGTCCTCGGCGACCGGCCCGTCGTAGATGACGTTGTTGGAGGCGTCGACGTGGGCCCGGAAGAACTCGAAGTCGTCGCCCGTGACCCCGGTGTAGGGGTTGTTGACGTTCTTGTACTGGTGCGTGTAGCCGTGGTTCATCAGGACGGCGCCGCGCTGGATCATGTACTTCAGCGCCGAGACGACCTCCGGGGCCTGGGCCAGGGTGACCGTCTTCGCCACCCCGTTGTTGTAGACGCCCTTGGGGTCGGTGTACACGGGGATGACGTTGATCCCGAAGGGGACCTTCTGCGAGTACAGGTAGTCGGCCATCGCCCGCAGCTTCGCCGGCTCGGCGTCGGGGCTGATGTCCTCCAGCCGTACGAACGCCCGGTGGCGCTCGGCGGTCGCCGGGCCCAGGCCGTCGAAGAGGAGGTCCTCGAAGGCGATGACGCGGTCGGTCTCGGAGACGTAGGCGAAGGGGATCTCCCCCACGTACGTCAGGTTGCCGGAGCGCAGCGCCCAGGGGAAGGTGGCTCCGCTGTTGGCGTCCTTGGCCTGGGCGAGCTCGGTGATGTCCGGGTAGTCGGGGCCGTCGACGACGGCGGGGTGCAGCACTCCGCCGTCGTAGCCCGTCGGGATCTTCCGGGTCAGCGTCTGGTTCTTGTACCCGACCTGGGTGATGTTGCCGACGTTGCCGTTGGTCTCGAAGAAGGAGTTGGTCGGGTCCCAGCCGTACTTCTTCTTGAAGTTCTCGATGCCGACCGCGTTGGCCATGTTCCAGATGTTGTCGCCGATCCAGTTGACGGGCTTGGTGGTCTTCAGCGCGTCCTGGTAGAAGGCGGCGGGAATGGCGTCGGGGAGGGAACCGCCGTAGTACGTGGAGCCGACGTAGTAGGTGGCGGTGTACTGCTCCACCATGCCCGCGGTGTACGCGGAGACCGGCTTGGAGGTGACGGCGCCGAAGTGGCCGGCGAGGTTGGCGACCGCCATGGCGTAGAGCTCGCCGAGGTGACCGTAGGGGCCGGTGGTGTCGTAGAGGACGAGCGCCGAGGGGCCGGCCGGGGCGGCGAGGGGCTCGGCGGAGGCGGCGGTGACGGCGGCCTTGGTGGCGGGCGCGGGGCTGACGGTGAGGGTGCCGGCGCGGCGCTTGCGGTCGTTCGTCAGGCGGCTGCCGACCCAGGACTTGAGGTCCTGGGTGCTCGCTCCGGAGAGCGAAGCGGAAGCGATGCCCTTGAGGCCGTGCGGAGGCTGGGGCCTGCTGTCCCGGTCTATCGCGGCCTCGGCGCCGGTGGAAAGTGCGACGCCGCCCAACAGGGCGGCGATGAGGGCCAGGATGAGAGAGATCCGGGAAATCCCCGCTCTCCCTCGCATGTTTTCCATTGTTGTTCCCCCCTGGTTGACGAGCTGTTGTCGATTCCGTCCCCGAAGGGTTACAAGCCTCGACAGTTGGCTGATTCTTGTGGCCCTCCAGGAGGGGTGTCAATAGACAACTCCGGTCCAGACCGTGCATTTACTGACAGCCAAATTGGTGCAGACCAAAGGTCACAGCCGTCACACGACCGACTTCAGCAGGCATAACTACCGGTTGGTACACAGAATTTACTGTTCCGATTCAACATCTCTCACCATGAAGGACTGAACAGGTCGTCTGGTCTGATATCTTCCCACCGCACGCCTCAAGCGAGGCGGAATCCGGGGGGAACTCATGTACGGAAAACCCGCTCTGGGGACAGTTCTGCCTTTGGCCGGACTGACGGCAGCCCCAGAAGTTATGCCGGGCATACCCTTTGCCAGGGGACTGCAGGAAGCGGCGGGAGCAGGATTCCTGCTCTACTGCGCGATAGCCGCCGTACTTCTTTCGGCCAAATTCTGGTTCGTGCTCCGAAGCTCCGGTGACCGTTCATGATCACCGAGGTGCTTCTCTGGTCGAGCATTGCCATCATCGTGATGGCGGGCTGCTACAACAGCACCCTCTTCGTCCTGTCCAGACGTCGCGTCCGCCGCGACCGCGGCCCACGCGCGGAACGTCTCTACATCTTTCTCCTCGCCTGTCTGAACGAGGAAAAGGTTCTCGCCGAGAGCCTGGCACGCATCACCGCCCTGCCTGCCGGGAACTTCATGGCCCTGGTCATCGACGACGCCTCCGACGACCGCACGGCAGCCATAGCCCGCGCCGCCGACCCCGACCGGGTCCGGCTGCTGCAGCGGCACCTTCCCAACGCCCGTAAGGGCAAAGGCGCGGCCCTCAACGACGGAATCCGTCACCTGCGGGAATCCGGCCTTCTCGACGGTCGCGACCCGAGCGACGTCATCGTCTGCGTCGTCGACGCGGACGGCCGGCTCGATCCCCACGTCGTCCAGGCGGTCGACCCCTACTTCGACGACCCGCGCACCGGCGCCACCCAGGTCGGCGTGCGCATGTACAACCGGCACCTGGGCCTGCTCGCCCGGCTCCAGGACATGGAATTCGTCATCTACGGCGACATCTTCCAGTCCGCCCGCCGCTACTTCGGCAGCGTCGGCATGGGCGGCAACGGCCAGTTCATGCGGCTCTCCGCGCTGGACACCCTCAGCGGCGAGAGCGGCAGGGGCCCCTGGAGCGACTCCCTGACCGAGGACCTCGACCTCGGGGTGCGCCTCATCGCCCGCGGCTGGACCAATCAGCACTGCACCACCGCCGCGGTCTCCCAGCAGGCCGTGCTCGACGTCCGCCGGCTGGTGCGCCAGCGCTCCCGCTGGTTCCAGGGTCATCTGCAGTCGGCCGGTCTGGTCCCGCTGATCCTGCGCGACGTGCCCACCAAGGCCGCCGTGGACCTGCTGTACCACCTCTCCAGCCCGGTGCTGATCCTGCTCACCTCGCTGCTGCCGCTGTCCTTCCTTGTCGCCATGGCGGGCACCGTCATCGGCTCCATCCAGGCCGGACACCCGCTGATCTCGCCCATGTGGATCCTCGGCCCGTACGTACTGTCCTTCACCGCGGCGTACGGCTACGGCTGGGTCTACTCCCGGCGCGAGCGGGGGCTCGGGCTCGTGCGCGCGATCCTGCTCTCCCACCTCTTCGTCCTCTACGGCTACATCTGGTTCGCCGCCGGATGGTGGGGCCTGTGGCGCATGCTCACGGGCAAGCAGACCTGGCTCAAGACCGCGCGCACCTGACGCCGCACGGTTCAGCGGATCCGGCACTCCGCTCCTCAAAAACCCGTCAGCCACGCACAGGCACCTCCAAGGGAGACCCATGTCCCCGAACGTCATCACCACGCCCGTACGCGCCATGCTCGTCCTGGGCACCCGCCCCGAAGCCATCAAGCTCGCGCCCGTGGCCCGCGCCATGGCCGCCTCACCGCTCTTCGACCCCGTCGTCGTCACCACCGGTCAGCACCGCGAGATGCTGCACCAGATGCTGGACCTCCTCCAGGTGGAGGTGCGCGTCGAGCTCGACGTCATGCGGGAGCGTCAGGAACTCTCCACGCTGACCGCCCGGCTGGTGGACGGGCTGGGCGAGGTCGTCCGCCAGGAGCGCCCCGACGTCGTCGTCGTGCAGGGCGACACCACCTCCGCGCTCACCGGCGCCCTCGCCGCCTTCTACGAGCACATCCCCGTCGCCCACGTCGAGGCCGGGCTGCGCACCGGAGTACTGGACAACCCGTTCCCCGAGGAGCTCAACCGCCGTCTCATAGGGCGCATGGCGCGCTGGCACTTCGCGCCCACCCCGCGCGCGGCCGGGCACCTGACCGCCGAAGGGGTACCGGACGCCGAGGTGTTCGTCACCGGCAACACCGTCATCGACAACCTGCTGTGGGTCCTCGACCAGGACGCCGGCACCGACCTCTTCCGCACGGACCTGCGGCGCGTCCTGGTCACCCTGCACCGCCGCGAGAACCAGGGCGAGAAGATGCGGGCCATGGGCAGGGCCCTGCGGCAGCTCGCCGACCGGGGTGACGTGGAACTCGTGCTGCCGCTGCACAAGAGCCCCGCCGTCCGCGAGGCGCTGCTGCCCGAGCTGAGCGAACACCCGCACATCCGCGTCGTCGAGCCGCTGGGCTACGCCGACTTCTCCGCCACGCTCGCCGGCTGTGACCTCGTACTGACCGACTCCGGCGGCATCCAGGAGGAGGCCCCGAGCCTGGGCAAGCCGGCCCTGGTGCTGCGGACCACCACCGAGCGGCCCGAGGCCGTCGAGGCGGGCGCGGCCAGGCTGGTCGGCACCGAGCCGCAGGCCATCCTCGACGCGGCCGTACGCCTGCTGGACGACGAGGCGGAGTACGAGCGGATGGCGACGGCCGGCAACCCCTTCGGTGACGGGCACGCCACGGACCGCATCGTGGCGCAACTGGCCGAGGACTTCGGCGCGGACGCCGACGCGGTGCCCGTGGCAGGTCGATGTAGCGCCGATGGCGTGATCGTCCCACAGCCCGACGGTCCGGGGTCATACTCGACGGCATGACGAGAGATCGCCGGCTTCTCGCCCTCGCCCTGCTCACAGCCGCCGTGGTGGCGGGTATCGCACTGGCCGTGAGCAGCATGTGGGAAGACAGTGGAGAGCCGGCGACGCCATGGTCCGAAGGATCGGTCCACGGCCCCTGGAGGTCGGTCTTCAACGGCCACGGCGAGAACATCGGCCGCCACGACGGCCTGGCCCTCTCCCCCAAGCCCGCACAGGTGCCGGAGGAGACACACGCCGGTCTGATCGTCTCCACCGAGCAGTACGGGGACGTGGACTACCGGGCGCGGATGCGCACGGTCGCCCAGCTGCGCACGCCCGAGCCCAACCCGTGGGAGGTTCCGTGGCTGGTCTGGGGCTACACGGACCCGGAGCACTTCTACTACGTCACGCTCAAGCCCAACGGCTGGGAGCTGGGCAAGCGCGACCCCGCCTACCCCGGCGGGCAGCGGTTCCTGGCGACCGGCGGTGAGCGGTTCCCGGTCGGCAAGTGGTCGGACGTGCGGGTCGGGCAGCGCGGGACGCAGATAGAGGTGAGCGTGAACGGGCGGGGGCTGGTGGCCTACGAGGACAAGGAGCGCCCGTATCTGCGGGGCAACGTCGGGGCGTACACGGAGGACGCCCGGGTGGTGTTCAGCGACGTGTCCGTGCACGCCGCCGATTGACCGTTCTTGCGGCCGCAGCGCCCCATGGAACGGCGCCTGCCTCGGCCGGGGGGTGAGGCAGGCGCCGGGTCCGGCGGGCCGCTCGCGGCGGCCGGGGGTCAGACGCTGAGCGCGCGGTCCGTCGGCCTGACGGGGGCCGGCAGGGTGCTGGTCCCGGTCAGGTAGCGGTCCACGCCACGGGCGGCGGAGCGGCCCTCGGCGATGGCCCAGACAATGAGCGACTGGCCGCGGCCGGCGTCGCCGGCGACGAACACGCCGGGCACGTTGGTGGCGTACTCGGCGTCGCGGGCGATGTTGCCGCGCTCGTCCAGTTCCAGGCCGAACTGCTCGATGAGACCGTTCTGCCGGTCGGTGCCGGTGAAACCCATCGCGAGGGTGACGAGCTGGGCGGGGATGCGACGCCCGGTACCGGGCTTCTGCTCCAGCTTGCCGCCGGTGAACTCGACCTCGACGAGGTGCAGCCACTGGACGTTGCCGTCCGCATCGCCCTCGAAGTGAGTGGTGGAGACCGAGTAGACGCGCTCGCCGCCCTCCTCGTGGGCCGAGGTGACCTTGTAGAGCATGGGGAAGGTCGGCCAGGGCTGGTTCGCGTTCCGCTCCTCCCCCGGCCTGGGCATGATCTCCAGCTGGGTGACGGAGGCCGCGCCCTGGCGGTGGGCGGTGCCGACGCAGTCGGCGCCGGTGTCGCCGCCGCCGATCACGACGACGTGCTTGCCCTCGGCGGTGATCGGGGAGACCGTCAGGTCGCCCTCCTGCACCTTGTTGGCCGGCGGCAGGTACTCCATCGCGAAGTGGATGCCGCCCAGCTCACGGCCGGGCACCGGCAGGTCGCGGGAGGTGGTGGCGCCCGCGGCGATGACGACGGCGTCGTAGCGCCCCCGGAGCTTGGCGGCGTCGATGTCGCGGCCGATCTCCACCTCGGTGCGGAACTTGGTGCCCTCCGCGCGCATCTGCTCGATGCGGCGGTTGATGTGGCGCTTCTCCATCTTGAACTCGGGGATGCCGTAGCGCAGCAGCCCGCCGATGCGGTCGGCGCGCTCGTAGACGGCGACCGTGTGACCGGCCCGGGTCAACTGCTGGGCGGCGGCCAGGCCGGCGGGACCGGAGCCGATGACGGCGACGGTCTTGCCGGAGAGCCGCTCGGGCGGCTGCGGGGTGACGTCGCCGGCCTCCCACGCCTTGTCGATGATGGTGACTTCGACGTTCTTGATGGTGACGGGCTGCTGGTTGATGCCGAGCACGCACGCCGATTCGCAGGGCGCGGGGCACAGGCGGCCGGTGAACTCGGGGAAGTTGTTGGTCGCGTGCAGCCGCTCGCTGGCGGCGGCCCAGTCCTCGCGGTAGGCGTAGTCGTTCCACTCGGGGATGAGGTTTCCGAGCGGGCAGCCGTTGTGGCAGAAGGGGATGCCGCAGTCCATGCAGCGGCTCGCCTGCTTGGAGATGACCGGCAGCAGGGAGCCGGGGACGTACACCTCGTTCCAGTCGCGGACGCGTTCGGCGGCGGGTCGGGTGCGGGCGCCCTCGCGGTCGGTGGTCAGAAAGCCCTTCGGGTCAGCCATGGGTCGCCGCCTCCATCATCTTCCGGTGGGTCTCGGTCTCGGAGAGACCGGCTCGCTCGGCGGCGTCCTTGGCGGCGAGCACTGCCTTGTACGTGGTCGGCATGACCTTGCTGAAGCGGGTCACGGCCGTGTCCCAGTCGGCGAGGAGGGCCGCCGCGACGGTGGAGGCGGTCTCCTCGTGGTGGCGGCGCACCACGTCGTGCAGCCACTGCCGGTCCTCCGCGTCGAGGGTGTCGACGGCGTGGGCCAGCTCCTTGTTGACGTCGGCGGGGTCCAGGTCGAGGACGCAGGCGACGCCGCCGGACATGCCGGCCGCGAAGTTGCGCCCGGTGGAGCCCAGGACGACGGCCCGGCCGCCGGTCATGTACTCGCAGCCGTGGTCACCGACGCCTTCGGAGACGACGGTGGCACCGGAGTTGCGGACGCAGAACCGTTCGCCGACGCTGCCGCGCAGGAACATCTCGCCGCCGGTGGCGCCGTAGGCGAGGGTGTTGCCGGCGATGGTGGAGTACTCGGCGAGGTGGTCGGCGCCGCGGTCGGGGCGCACGACGATGCGGCCGCCGGAGAGGCCCTTGCCGACGTAGTCGTTGGCGTCGCCCTCCAGGCGCAGGGTGATGCCGCGCGGCAGGAAGGCGCCGAAGGACTGGCCGGCGGAGCCGGTGAAGGTGATGTCGATGGTGTCGTCGGGGAGGCCTGCGCCGCCGTACTTCTTGGTCACCTCGTGGCCGAGCATGGTGCCGACGGTGCGGTTGACGTTGCGGATGGGCAGCTGGGCGCGGACGGGCTGGGCCTCCTCGGCGCCGACGGTGTTGAGGGCGTCGGCGGCGAGCTTGATCAGCTGGTTGTCGAGCGCCTTGGCCAGGCCGTGGTCCTGGGCGGTGGTGCGGTGGCGGACGGCGCCCGCGGGCAGGTCCGGCACGTGCAGGAGCGGTTCGAGGTCGAGGCCCTGGGCCTTCCAGTGGCTGACGGCCTTGGCGGTGTCGAGGAGCTGGGCCTGGCCGACGGCCTCCTCGAGGGTGCGGAAGCCGAGTTCGGCGAGGAGCTCGCGGACCTCTTCGGCGATGAACTCGAAGAAGTTGACGACGTGTTCGGCCTTGCCGTTGAACCGCTCGCGCAGGACGGGGTTCTGGGTGGCGATACCGACGGGGCAGGTGTCCAGGTGGCAGACGCGCATCATGACGCAGCCGGAGACGACCAGGGGTGCGGTCGCGAAGCCGAACTCCTCGGCGCCGAGGAGCGCGGCGATCAGGACGTCGCGGCCGGTCTTGAGCTGGCCGTCGGCCTGGACGACGATGCGGTCGCGCAGCCCGTTGAGCAGCAGGGTCTGCTGCGTCTCGGCGAGGCCCAGCTCCCAGGGGCCGCCCGCGTGCTTCAGGCTCGTCAGCGGGGAGGCGCCGGTGCCGCCGTCGTGGCCGGAGATGAGGACGACATCGGCGTGGGCCTTGGAGACGCCCGCCGCGACCGTGCCGACGCCGACCTCGGAGACCAGCTTCACGTGGATGCGGGCCGCGGGGTTGGCGTTCTTGAGGTCGTGGATGAGCTGGGCGAGGTCCTCGATGGAGTAGATGTCGTGGTGCGGGGGCGGCGAGATCAGGCCGACACCGGGGGTGGAGTGGCGGGTCTTCGCGACCCAGGGGTAGACCTTGTGGCCGGGCAGCTGGCCGCCCTCGCCGGGCTTGGCGCCCTGGGCCATCTTGATCTGGATGTCGTCGGCGTTGACCAGGTATTCGCTGGTCACGCCGAAGCGCCCGGAGGCCACCTGCTTGATGCTGGAGCGGCGGGTGGGGTCGTAGAGGCGGTCGGGGTCCTCGCCGCCCTCGCCGGTGTTGGACTTGGCGCCCAGCCGGTTCATGGCGATGGCGAGGGTCTCGTGGGCCTCCTGGGAGATGGACCCGTAGGACATGGCGCCGGTGGAGAAGCGCTTGACGATCGCGCTGACCGGCTCGACCTCCTCCAGGGGGATCGAGGGGCGGTCGGACGTGAACGAGAACAGCCCGCGCAGGGTCATCAGCCGCTCGGACTGCTCGTCCACGCGCCGCGTGTACTGCTTGAAGATGTCGTAGCGGCGGGCACGGGTGGAGTGCTGGAGCCGGAAGACGGTGTCGGGGTCGAACAGGTGCGGCTCGCCCTCGCGGCGCCACTGGTACTCGCCGCCGATGTCGAGGCGGCGGTGGCTGGCGGGGACGCCGGTGACGGGGTAGGCCTTGGTGTGCCGGGCGGCGACCTCCTGGGCGACGACGTCCAGGCCGGCGCCGCCGATCTTGGTGGCGGTGCCGTGGAAGTAGGTGTCGACGAAGTCCTGCTCCAGGCCGACGGCCTCGAAGACCTGCGCGCCGCGGTAGGAGGCGACGGTGGAGATGCCCATCTTGGACATGACCTTCAGGACGCCCTTGCCGAGCGCCTTGATGAGGTTGCGGATGGCGTCCTCGGGGGCCAGGTCCGGCAGGAACGTCCCTGCACGGACGAGGTCCTCGACGGACTCCATGGCCAGGTACGGGTTCACGGCCGCCGCGCCGTAACCGATGAGCAGCGCGACGTGGTGGACCTCGCGGACGTCACCGGCCTCGACCAGCAGGCCCACCTGGGTGCGCTGCTTGGTGCGGATGAGGTGGTGGTGGATGGCCGAGGTCAGCAGCAGGGACGGGACGGGCGCGTGCTCGGCGTCGGAGTGCCGGTCGGAGAGCACGATGAGGCGGGCGCCGTCGGCGATGGCGGCATCGGTCTCGGCGCACATCGCCTCCAGGCGGGCGGCGAGGGCCCCGCCGCCGCCGGAGACCCGGTAGAGGCCGGAGAGGGTCGCGGCCTTCAGGCCCGGCAGGTCGCCGTCGGCGTTGATGTGGATGAGCTTGGCGAGCTCGTCGTTGTCGATGACCGGGAACGGCAGGGTGACGCTGCGGCAGGAGGCGGCGGTCGGGTCCAGCAGGTTGCGCTGCGGGCCGAGGGAGGAGATCAGCGAGGTGACGAGCTCCTCGCGGATGGCGTCCAGCGGGGGGTTGGTGACCTGCGCGAAGAGCTGGGTGAAGTAGTCGAAGAGCAGCCGCGGCCGCTCGGACAGGGCCGCGATCGGCGAGTCCGTACCCATCGAACCGATGGGCTCCGCACCGGCCTTGGCCATGGGGGCGAGGATGACGCGCAGCTCTTCCTCGGTGTAGCCGAAGGTCTGCTGGCGGCGGGTGACCGAGGCGTGGGTGTGCACGATGTGCTCGCGCTCGGGGAGGTCGGCGAGCTCGACGAGCCCGGCCTCCAGCCACTCCTGGTAGGGCTGCTCGGCGGCGAGGGCGGCCTTGATCTCGTCGTCCTCGATGATGCGGTGGGCGCCGGTGTCGACGAGGAACATCCTGCCGGGCTGTAGGCGGCCCTTGCGGACGACCCGGGCGGGGTCGATGTCGAGGACGCCGACCTCGGAGGAGAGCACGACCAGGCCGTCGTCGGTGACCCAGTAGCGCCCGGGGCGCAGTCCGTTGCGGTCGAGCACGGCGCCGACGACGGTGCCGTCGGTGAAGGTGACGCAGGCCGGGCCGTCCCAGGGCTCCATCAGGGTGGAGTGGTACTGGTAGAAGGCGCGCCGGGCCGGGTCCATGGAGGCGTGGTTCTCCCAGGCCTCGGGGATCATCATCAGCACGCTGTGCGGCAGGGAGCGCCCGCCGAGGTGGAGCAGCTCCAGGACCTCGTCGAAGGAGGCGGAGTCGGAGGCGTCGGGGGTGCAGACGGGGAAGATCCGGTCGATGTTCGCGTCGTCCCCGAAGAGGGGGCCGGCCAGCTGGGACTCCCGGGCCCGCATCCAGTTGCGGTTGCCCTTGACCGTGTTGATCTCGCCGTTGTGTGCGACGAAGCGGTAGGGGTGGGCGAGCGGCCAGCTCGGGAACGTGTTGGTGGAGAACCGGGAGTGCACGAGCGCGATGGCGCTGGCGCAGCGGCGGTCGGAGAGGTCCGGGAAGAACGGCTCCAGCTGCCCGGTGGTGAGCATGCCCTTGTAGACGATGGTGCGGGCGGAGAGCGAGGGGAAGTACGTGTCCGCCTCGCGCTCGGCGCGCTTGCGCAGGACGAAGGCCTTGCGGTCGAGGGCGAGGCCGGAGGCCTTGCCGCCGGTGCCGGCATTGGCATGGGCATTGGCGCCGGCATTGGTGCCGGCATTGGCGCTGGTGCCGGCATCGGCGACGAACAGCTGCCGGAAGGCGGGCATGGTGGCCCGCGCGCCGGCTCCGAGCAGGTCGGGGGCGACGGGGACGGCGCGCCAGCCGAGGACGGCGAGGCCTTCCTCGGCGGCGATCGTCTCGATCTGCGAGACGGCGGTGGCCGCCTCGTGGTCGTCCGCGGGGAGGAAGGCGATGCCGACGGCGTACGCACCCGCCTCGGGGAGCTCGAATCCGGCGCTCTCGCGCAGGAAGGCGTCCGGAACCTGCATCAGGATGCCCGCGCCGTCGCCGGAGTCGGGGTCGGAGCCGGTGGCGCCGCGGTGCTCCATGTTGCGCAGGACGGTGAGTGCCTGCTCCACGAGCTCGTGGCTCGCCTCGCCGGTGAGAGTCGCGACAAAGCCGACGCCACAGGCGTCGTGCTCATTGCGCGGGTCGTACATCCCCTGCGGGGCGGGGTGGGATGCGTGGCGCATCGGCGCTCCCGTCGTCGTCTGGCAGTCATGGCGTGATGCATGTGCCGAGGGACGACGCTGGCCCTCCGCTGAAGAAAGGTGGTGCGAGCTACAGGATGGAACGTTCTCCGAAATATGGAAGACACATTCCAGCATGTGGACGCCGGGTGCCGTACGAACGTGGCGTGAGGCGCTCCGGAAACCGCGGGATCACCCGGTCCGGCCGCACCGGACGGAAGCGCGGAGCGGGCGGCGTTGCCCGCTGCGCTACCGGATTGTGCCCGGCCGCTCAGGCCCTGAAACCGCGAGGAAATGTACGCGTTATACGGCTGGCCGCATAAGCATCACCCGACAGCGGTGCCGAAGGCAATACCGAGGAGGTATGTCACACCCGCCGCGGCCCCGCCGAGCACCAGCTGCCGCAGCCCGCTGAACCACCAGGACCGGGCCGTCACGCGCGCCACGACCGCCCCGCAGGCGAACAGCCCGAGCAGCGCCAGCAGCACCGCCGGCCACAGCTCGGTCGCACCGAGCAGGTACGGCAGTACGGGCAGGAGCGCGCCCAGCGCGAAGGAGCCGAAGGATGACACGGCGGCGACGGTGGGCGAGGGCAGGTCGGAGGGGTCGATGCCCAGCTCCTCGCGGGCGTGGATCTCCAGCGCCTGCTCCGGGTCCTTCGACAGCTGCCGGGCGACCTCACGCGCCAGCTCCGGCTCGACGCCACGCGACTCGTACAGCGCGGCGAGCTCCTCCAGCTCGTCCGCCGGGTGCTTGCGCAGCTCGCGCCGCTCCACGTCCAGCTCGGCGAGGACCAGCTCGCGCTGCGAGGCGACGGAGGTGTACTCGCCGGCCGCCATGGAGAACGCGCCCGCCGCGAGCCCGGCGAGTCCGGCTATGACGATCGCATCGGACGAGGCGGAACCGCCGGCGACGCCCGTCATCAGCGCGACGTTGGAGACCAGTCCGTCCATGGCCCCGAACACGGCGGGCCGCAGCCAGCCACCGTTCACATCGCGGTGCGTGTGGTTGTCGCGATGGGCGGCGTGTGTCGCCGCGGCCGTATCCAGGACAGCCATTTCTCCGAGCGCTCCCTTCCCCAGGGGTACGGGCCCGTCGCCCCACCCCTCCATGACTCGAAGGTACGCACGAATGGGGGTGATCCGCTAGCAAGGAAGGCCGAACTTACCTCGCTGACCTGCAGTTTTGCACAGAGGTGCGCAAAAATTCCACGGGGGGGGCGCCTGCCGGAACGACGTGAGGCCCCCACGGCGGGATCCGCCGTGGGGGCCTCACGCGACGTGGACGCGTGAACGCGTCCACGCGTCAGAGCTTTTTCGTCTCCGTAGCCTTCGTCTCCTCCGGCTTGGGGCTCGCGCCGGGATCGGGGGCGGCGGGCTTGACGGGAACGGCGGGCTCGGCAGGCTCGCCACCCTTGGCGGGCTCGGCGGGCTCGGCGCCCGTCTTGTCGCCGTCTTCGGCGCCCTCGGTCTCCTCGGCGGCCTCGACGTCCTCGGCGGCGCCGGGCTCCACCACGAGCTCCCGCCCGGGGACCCTCTTCGTGGAGATGACCATGTAGGCCACCGCCGCGAGGAAGACCAGGATCGACGTCCAGCCGTTCAGCCGGAGGCCCAGCACGTGGTGGGCCTCGTCAACGCGCAGGTACTCGATCCAGAAGCGCCCGACGGTGTAGGCGGCGACGTACAGGGCGAAGGCCCGCCCGTGCCCGAGCTTGAACTTCCGGTCCGCGAAGATCACCAGCGCCGCGACGCCCAGGCACCACAGCGACTCGTAGAGGAACGTGGGGTGGTACGTACCGGCGACGCGCCCGATCTCCGGATTGGCGTCGATCTTCAGCGCCCACGGCAGGTCCGTGGCCTTGCCGTAGAGCTCCTGGTTGAACCAGTTGCCCCAGCGCCCGATGGCCTGCGCCACCGCGAGCCCGGGCGCGACGGCATCCGCCCAGGCCGGCAGCGGGATCCCCCGGCGCCGGCACCCGATCCACGCACCCACCGCACCGAGCGCGACCGCGCCCCAGATGCCGAGCCCGCCTTCCCAGATCTTGAAGGCGTCCACCCAGTTCCGGCCGGCACCGAAGTACAGCTCGTAGTCGGTGATCACGTGGTACAGCCGCCCACCGACGAGCCCGAAGGGCACCGCCCACACGGCGATGTCGGCCACCGTCCCGGCCTTGCCACCGCGCGCCACCCAGCGCCGGTTGCTGAGCCAGACGGCGACGAAGACGCCGATGATGATGCAGAAGGCGTAGCCGCGCAGCGGGACCGGCCCGAGGTGGACGACGCCGGTGGAGGGACTGGGGATGTATGCGAGATTCATGGCGGCTACGAACCTACCCTGTCATGCCGTCGAGTCCCAGAGCGGCGGCCTCGGGGCCCTTTACTCACGGTGACACCACCGGGTGCGCGGTCATGATCACCAATCTCCAAGCGACGAGCTGGGGAGCGCTCGCCGAGTTCGACGGTCAGCGCGCTTCCACGGCCCTACGCAACGCTTCCCGGTGCTCTTGTGTCCAGGCGGCACCCTGCTGGTCCGCCGGCAGCGCGACCAGTCCGGCAGAGAAGTGATCGGCGGCCTCGTCATAGCGCCTCAGCTCCAGGGTGCACAGCCCCATGTTCAACCTGTTGAACTCCGGGGTCAGCCAGTAGGCGGTCTCGGGCGGCGGTACGGCAGCGGCCAGGTCCGAAAGCCGTTCGGCCCTCTCGGCCACCCTCAACGCCTGATCGACTTCCCCGAGAGCCGCCAGCCCGGCTGCCGACTGCAGCAAGTCGCCCAACTGCTGAGCAGGGTGCGCGCCCGGCGTGTGCGCGGCTGCCGAATACCACCGGGCGACTCCCTGATGCCGCCCCTGACGACGCGCGAGATACCCGCGGAAGTTCAAGGCCTGTGCGGCAAGCGTGCCGTCCTCGATGACATCCGCCAATTCCAGCGCCTGAGTCAGCAGCAGTACAGCCTCGTCGTCCCGGCGCACCTGGGCCAGCATCCACCCGGCGAACTGGGCGAACTCCGATGCGACCGCCGTCAATTCCTCTCGATGCCGCCCCCGGGCGCCCTTGAGCATACGGGTGACGTCACCGACGTGCATGAGGGTGGCCGGGATGACCGAGTCGGGGCTGAGAACATCGTCCAACCGCCGGTAGGCAGCCAGCACACGGCTCAGGGCGTCAACGGTTCCCGCGTCCACGCGGGAGGGCTGTGCGGTGCTGCGGGCGACTCGCGACCGATCGTCGTCATTGAGCACCACTGCAAACAGCGCTCCCCCTGCCCCAACCAGCCGGTCCAACGCCTCCGCCAGCTTCAGGGAAGGCTGCTGCTTACCGTTGAGTACCCGGGAGAGATAGGCCAAGTCGTAGTTGATCGCGCGGGCTGCGGCCCCCATCGAGTAGCCACTGTCCCGCAGTGCACGACGGGCAAGGTCAGCGAAGTCGCTCACGGTGAACCCCTAGGCCCCTAGGCATTGACTTGGACTTCTCCAGTTTAGTCAACCCCGGTCAACTCCCGTGTGAGCAGCGGAACATCCACAATGGACCGGAAGGCAAAAGACCCCCGCGACCGTGCGACCGGTCCGGGGGCATGGCCAACGCTGCAGAGGAGCGCCGACATGAACGACCATATCTCCCGCTGGTTCCACCGGGTAAGAGCGCTGTTCGCACGGCCCGGTACATCAGTGTGCACCCACATCAGCCGCCCGAGCACAGCAGCGGAACCCGCTGCTGCGTACGGCGACGATGGCCGCGGCGAAGTCTTCGCGTGGGTGACCGCGCACGGCATCGACTTCCACCCTCGTGAGTGCCACGACGCGGAGGTGGCTCGGTGACGGCGGCTGCGGACGAGCGGAGGCCCGTGGGCGAGGCACCATCCGAGCCCGAGTCTGAAGCGCTCGCTTACGACATCGAGCCGGCAGCAACGAGCGACGAGCTCCGAGCCAGGGTGGCCGAAGCCAACCGGCGCAGTCGGCGAAGGTGGGCGCCGTGACGAGCGAGCAAACCGCTGAGACAGTGGTTGTCCCGCCCCTCCCCCGGCGTCCGCGCTGCGAAAAATGCTGGAACATCAGGCGCAAGAGGGCCGAGGCGCTGGCGGTCGGCGACCGCGAGGGCGCTGTGGCGGTGGCAACAGCGATGGGCGTGCAGCAGCGGGTGGCGCACGCCTAACAACGCACGATGGCCCACCCCGGCCGGCCGGGGTGGGCCATCGTCACGAAATCACCCTATGGATCAGTCCCACGCCATTCCAGCGTAAGGGTCGGGCTCACCAGTCCAAGGATTGACTCCATCGGCCCAGAGACGCTGCTCTTCACGCCATCCAAGGAACCTCGGGGAGGCACTACCCCACAGGTCTGTCCCACTCAACGGACACTCATCGAAGTCCGCGAGTATCACTCGCCGAAGGAAATCCGTCATCCCACATTCGTAGATCGCAACCGGAGATGCAGTGTGACGGCCGATCACCAGAACTGACCAGCGGTCCGGATCCTCATCCAGGGTCAACCAGCAAAGAATGTCAGCACTGCTGTCAACACCCCACGCAATCAGCGGAACCACGGGCGGTCCATAGAGTTCCGGAGGACCTGCCACCTCGGCAATAAAGCCACGCGCATTGTCCGTCTCGTACCGCATCCCGCTGGCCGGTCCATCGCGTTCATCCGACAAGGGCTGGAAGATCTGGAGGAAGTCATTTACTCCACCTTCCCCATACTCCGACATGAACGCCATGTAGTCGCGGGGAAATTTCGTCCCCCACTCCCTTTGCACGTCCGCCCAGTCAATTTCCTCTCCCGCGTTCTCGTGACAGGGCATGAGAACGCGGAGTTCAGTAAGCCCCGACTCCAGGGGATTCCGTCGAGACTGATTCGAATTCATCGTTGCCCTCCGGTCGGCTGGGGACTTCCACCATATGTCACGGTCCCCAGGTTTCTCCACTGCCTGAACTTCGGGCTGTAAAGAGAGTTAGGTATCACTTCATCGAACTCGATGCCAGGACTACCGTCAGCGTTCGTACCTTGAGCAGACATTTCGAAGGACACCGGAACCGTGCGATCCCCAGAGTATTTTGGCGTTACTTGATACCTTACTACCTGCCCTCCATCAATGGCAGATTTTACCTGCTCCTCGTACCTGCGCATAGTGTCCCCGAGCCGCCCGTCACCCTGCACATAGGTGTTTGCCTGACGAGAGCAGGTGGCCAAGTTGTCCAAGTCTTCGCCCGATCCGCTGAGTTCTCTTGCCAGCAGATGACAGTTATTTATGAAAGTCCTCGGTACGAGACCGAGGTGACCGGCATAGCGCCCTGCCCACTCATATCCCGGCGGCCTGATTTCAGAATTCGCATAACTCCCCTTGTTCACTTCGAGGAAGGCGGTGTCTAGACAAGCATCGATACCGGTTGCCCGGCCACCGTGGGCGTTGTCGCGCGGGCTGTACTCACGCCATCCGGTCCCGCCCCGACGACAGTCGCCTTGATTGTCGGACTGTGTGTCATGGCCGGAGTTTCCGTCCGATACCGGATCCGGCGTGAACAGGGCGATCGCAGCGAGGTCGACCAGCGCCTGGGCCGTGACCGTCAGAGCGGTCGTCGCAGCGGCCGTTGCTGCCGTTACGGTCGTTCCTACGAAAGTGGCGACCGGCGCGAGGAGTGTCGGAGCAGAGACGGGATGCGTACCACGGTTGGGATTCTGGATGATGGGCGGCTTCGGCGGCTTGATGATGCGCGGTCGGGGGATACCCCCGCCGCCACCGCCACCACCGCGACCTCCGCCGCGGGGCGGGCTGTACCCGTTGTCGTCGCTACCGGAATCGTCCTCCTCGTAGTAGTAGTCGTCTTCCTCCTCGTAGTAGTCGTCTTCGTAGCGCAGAGGCGATCTCTTGTACCCAAAGCCGCTCGGGGCCCATCCTTCGAGATCTGACTCACGCTGGCTGTAACACATCCCCGGGTTGCCGGAGCAGCTGTCATCAGCCAACGGTGTGGGCGAGCTGGCCCACTCGAAGACCTTTACAGCGATTCCCATGGGGCTGCTCCGCCAAGGCGTGAGAACCACATCGTCCCAGTCCCAGCCCCAGCCCCAGTGGCCCGTCGGATCGATGCTGTTCAGCGGGGACCCGTTGCCATAGAGGTAGCGGTTCGCCTGAGCCGACGGGCTCGGGTCGAGCTGCCACGTGTCACGGGAGGCGAAGCTTCCCGTGCCCGGCTGGTACCAGCGCGAGGCCATGTTGACGTCGCCGCTCGCCGGGTCGGTCCAGCCTGACTGGAAGCCCAGGGAGGAACGCGAACCGGCCTTCGCCCGCACCGAACCGAACGGGTCGTAGGACGTGGAGCCCACGACCTTCGTACCGTCGGGCGACAGACCGGCGACCACATCCGTGTGCTGGTCGGTCACGGACCGCTGCGCGGTCGTGCCGTCGGTGCTGCCGAGCAGTGTGCCGCCCGGCGTCCGGCTGTAGGTGCTGGTGCCGTCCGAGACCAGGTTGTTGGAGCCGCCGTCGTACGTGAAGGCGGTGTCGCCATGCCGGCTGACCCGGTCCAGCGAGTCGTAGCTGAACTTCGTGTCCCCGTCGGCGATGCGGCGCTCGAAGGCGTCGTGCGTCAGCGAGCGCTTGCCGCTGCCCGAGTCGACCGAGGCGAGCGTGCCGCGCGGCGTGTAGCCATAGCGGGTGGTGCCGGCGGTGAGCTGACGGTTGGCCTCGTCGAAGGTGGCGGCGATGTCGCCGGCCTTGACCCGGTTGCCCGCTTCGTCCCACGCGTAGGACGTGGTCTTGCCGTCACTCGTCCAAGACGTCATACGGCCGGACTTGTCGTATTCGTACGTCTCCTTTCCGGCGCCGGAGACGCCACTGGTGGTCTTCGTGGTCAGGAGGTTGTTGAGGTCGTAGGCGTACGCGGTCGACATGACCTGAGTCGTACCGTCCGCACTGGTGACCTTGGACTCTGTCAGACGGCCGAGCGGGTCATAGGTGTAGTCGCGCTTGCCACCGTTCTTCCAGTCGGTGGCACCGGCCGGCTTCGTGGCGTACTGCTCCTGCTGGACGCGACCCGCCGGGTCGTAGGCGGTCACCGTCTGGCCGCCGGTCACAGCGTCCTCGGTCCGGTTCAGCCGGCCCGCGACGTCGTAACCGTACGTCGTCGTCCCGGCCTTGTCGGTCCGGGTCGTCATGGCGCCATCGGCGTCGTAGGTGTAGGTGGACTTGCCTCCAGGACCGTCGGTGGTCAGCAGCTGGCCGCGGTCGTTGTAGGTGTAGGTGTTGGGGTTGAGAACGTCACCCGAGCCCGCCTTGGTGAGACGGCCCGCGAGGTCGTGCTCCAGGGTCCGGTCGTTGGTGCCGGCCTCGGCACCCGTGCCTGTCTCCTTGGTCAGGCGACCGTAGACGTCGAACGTGCTGTGCCGCTCCACGCCACCGGGCAGCAGCTCGGCCACGTTCTGGCCCGCCGCGTCGTAGACCTTCGTCCACGTGCGGTCCGCCGGCTTCGGCTGGGCCGCGGTCGCGGGCTCGATCGTGGACTCGGGCAGGCCCCACGGGGTGAAGGAGTAGGTCGTGACGTTGCCACGGCCGTCCGTCAGGCGCGTGCGGTTGCCCAGCACGTCGTAGCCGAACGAGGTGGTGATGGACTTGCCGTCCGCCACCGGCTCGGCCTGCTGCGTCATCCGGCCCAGAGCGTCGTACGCGAAGGTGGCCTTCGCCCCGGTCGCCGAGGTGGCGGAGGTGCGGTTGCCATCGGCGTCGTACTCCACCGCGGTGGACCGCAGTGCAGTGGTGCCGGTGCCGTAGTCGACGGTGCCGACCACGCTGCCGAAGCCGTCGTAGCGCGTGACGCTCTTACGGCCCGTCGCATCGACGGACTCGGTCCGGCGGCCGAGGGCGTCGTAGGCGAGCTTCGTCGTCCCCCCACCCGGCATCGCGGCGGTCAGAATCTCGCCCGCCACGTTGTACGTGGCGGTCGTGACCCGGCCCGCCGGGCTCGTGGACGAGGTCTGACGACCCGCGTCGTCCCAGGCGTAGCGCGTGGTCAGGTTCAGCACCGACGGGTAGCGCTCGACGGTCGTCGCCGTCAGCTGCCGGCCGAGCTCGTCGTACGTTGCCTCGGCCCGCGCGCCGGTGGGGCCGGTGGCGGAGAGCTGGAGGCCCGTGGGCGTCCAGGTGAAACGATTCGCCTTGTCCTCGAGCGGTGAGGGCTCCTGCAGACTGCTGCCATCACTGCCGAGGTTGCTGTTCAGCAGGCTGGTCGCCGGGAGCGACTGCCGGATCAGGTGGCCCAGCTGGTCGTAGGCGTAGCTGACGGTCCGGCCCAGCGGGTCGGTGGTCACCGACTTGCGGCCCAGGGGGTCGTAGGCGACCCGGGAGACGGCAGTGACCTTCTCCCCGCCCGGCGGGGTGTAGTCGGGCAGGGTGACGGCGGTGGCACGCCCGAGCTTGTCGACCTCGGTACGGGTCACCGACCCGTTCGCGGCACGGGCGTCGGTGACCTCACCGAAGGTGTTGTACCCCCTGAGGGTGGTCGGCTTGACGGCCTCGGGCTGCTGGCCCGGCTTCTCGGCCTGGATCTGCGGGGCGGTCTGCTCCACAAGGCGGCCGAGGGCGTCGTAGCGGTTGACGCTGGTGAAGGCCGAGGCGTCCGCGCCGGTTTCGGTGCCGCGCGGCGTGACGGCCGCGACGGGCAGACCCCGCTGGTCGTAGGCGAACTTCGCCGTACGCGTGCGGTCGCCGTCGACGACGGTCTGAGTGAGCTTGTTGCCTGCCTTGTCGTAGGTGGAGCGCTGGGCGCTCAGCGCGGTCTTCTGCTCGACGGGCCGGTCGGCGTCGTCGTAGGTGAACTCGGTCCAGCGGTTGAGCCCGTTGGGGTCGAGCACGCTGCGCGTGACGCGGCCGGAGGCGTCCACGGTATTGGCGACGGTGGCGGTGCCGCCGTCGGCGGTCCGCTGGGTCAGGTTCCCCGCGCCGTCATAGGCGTTGGCCTCAAGAACGATGTCGTGCTTGCTGCCGTCGGCCTGGGTGACGCGCTTGGCCGTCTTCGACGCGAGCTTGCCGTCGTCGTAGTAGGCGTAGGCGGTGGTGGTTCCCATCGCGTCCACCGTCGAGGCCAGGCGGCCTGCCGGGTCGTAGGCGTTGGAGACCACTACCAGGTCCCTGGCATCCCCGGAGGGGTCGCCCTTCCAGTCCTTGAGGACCGTTTCCGCGGGACGGCCGGCGGCCGTGTAGCGGAACTCGTAGGTGGTCCCGAGGGCGTCGGTCGTGCGAGCGGTGCGGCCGAACACGTCGAAGGCGACGATGCTCTCGTTGCCCTCGGCGTCGGTCGTCCTGTCCTCGAGACCGTGCTCGTCGTAGTGGTGGGAGACGGTGCGCTTGGCGTCACCGCCCGAGGTGTCCTCCAAGGACTCGGTCAGCAGCTTGCCGTCGGCGTCGAAGGCACGCGTGACCTTGGCGGTGTGGGTCGCGCCCGTGACCTCGTTCTTCACCGCGGCACCGGTCTCGGAGACGATCCGTGACATGGAGTCGTAGGCGAAGGTCGTGGTCACGCCGTTCGGCTGGCTGTCGGAGACCTGGGTCTCGGACAGCTTCCGGCCGATGCCGTCGTAGGCGTAGCGCGTGACGAGTCCGGACGGAGCCGTGGCCTGGGCGAGGTCGCCCTGGGCCGTGTAGGAGTACTCCGTTACAGCGCCACCGGGGGCGGTGACGCTGCGAACCAGTCCGGCCGGAACGGTTCCGCCGCCGACCGCGGCCTCCTGGCCGGTGGTGTACGCCGTGACGGACTTCCGTCCGTCGGGCAGCACCGTCGTGTCCGGCAGGCCCAGCGCCGTGTACGTCATCGACGTGCGGAAACGGTCGTCGCGGGCGCTCGTGGAGCGGGCGTCGCGGGTGGCCGTCGGCTTGTCGTTGCGCGGGTCGAGCGGGTCGGCGCTGTTCAGGTAGTAGTCGGTGAACGACGTCCAGCAGGAGTTGGCGTCACGGCACGTGGTCCTGGAGACCGTGTTGCCGCGGGCATCGTGGCCGGAGACGGCCACGTGGCCGTTGGGGTCGGTCACCGTGTGCAGGAAGCCGCCGGTGTCGTACGCGTAGGTGATCCGGCCGCCCTCCGCGTCCGTCGCGGTCACCGGGCGCTGACCGCGCAGGGCGTCGTACGTCGCGCTGCTGTTCCGGCCCGCCGGGTCGGTGACGCTGATGGTCGAGGTGAGCGAGGACATCCCGGAGTAGCGCATGGCCCGGTAGTGCTCGGACACCTGGTCCTCGGTCAGCTCCTTCGGGTAGAAGGCCGCTTCGTCGAGGTCACCGGTGAAGTAGCGGGTGCCGGGAGCCTTTCCGTCCCAGCTCTCGCTCGAGTAGCCGCCACCGAGGTAGGTGTGGGCCATCGTCTCGGGCTTGGACGGCTCGGCCAGGCTTCCGACCTTCGCACCGTCGAGGTAGAGGGACTGGCTGCTGGTGCCGCCGGTGAGCACGACGTGGTGCCACTGGTTGTCGGTGACGGTCGTCCCCGAGATGATCGGCTTTCCGGAGCCGCCGTGCCACAGCTGGCCCCGGAGCTTGCCGTCCGAGTCGACGAGCAGGCTCGGGTTCCAGTCGGTCGGCGTCTTGCCCAGCTCCGCGTTCTGCAGGCCCAGCAGGACGCTGCTCGGCTTGCCGGTACGGAACCACAGCTCCGCCGACATCGCCGGCGTGTTGCCCATGACGCCGTACGGCAGCTCGACCGAGCCGTCACCGGCCAGGGTCACGGCGCCGTTGTCGCCGGGCCCGAAGGCGCCGGTGGTACCGAGCTTGGCCTTGGTGTACGTGCCGTCGCCGGCGTACACCGCGGTCTTGCTGCGGGCCTTGTCCCCGCTGGTCTCATCGAGGCGCCAGTAGCCGGACGGCGCGTCCGCGGTGACCGTGCCCCGGTAGTGGGCGCCGTCGCCGGAGACCAGACCGGTGCGCGAGCGGTAGTGCTCGGCAACCGTGCCCTCCGTCAGCTCCTTGGTGTAGAAGGCCACCTCGTCCAGCTGACCGGTGAGGTAGCGGGTTCCGGCGCTCTGGCCGTCCCAGCCCTGGCTGGAGTAGCCGGCGCCGAGGTAGGCGTGGTCCAGCGTCTCCGGCTTGGCGGCACCGGCCAGGGATCCCGCCTTCGCGCCGTCGAGATAGAGCGCCTGCCCACTGGTACCACCGGACAGAACGGCATGGTGCCATTCGTTGTCGGTGACCTTCTTCCCGGAGATGATCGGCTGCCAGGAGCCGCCGTGCCACAGCTGGCCCCGCAGCTTGCCGTCCGAGTCGACCAGCAGGCTCGGGTTCCAGTCGGTCGGCGTCTTGCCCAGCTCCGCGTTCTGCAGACCCAGCAGGACGCCCTGTTTCCCGGTACGGAACCACAGTTCGAAGGTGAGCGCGTCGGCTCCCTTCAGCGGGTCCGTGGGAACCTCGACGGCACCGGCTGAGCCGTCGAACGCAGCCGAACCGTCGTCGCCGTCGGAGAATGCCCCGACCGCGCCGAGCGTCACGCCGTCGCGATAGGCACCGTCGGCTCCGCCGGTGATGTCGTTGGCCGCGGTGGAACCGCTCCGGTCACCCAGCCGCCAGAACTCCACGGGCCCGGACGTGCGGACCGTGTCGGCGTACGCCGCCGAACCCGCGGAGTAGACCGGCGCGGAGACCTTCCACGTACCGCCCTTGTCGTCCGTGGTCTCCGCGACCCGGCCGGTGCCGGCGTCGTAGGTGACCTGGGCGTGGACGCGCCCGGAGGGGAGGGTGGCCTTGGTCAGCCGGCCCGTCGCGGCGCGTGCCCGGTAGTGCTCGGCCACGGTGGTGGCGTCCAGGGACTGGTGGTAGACGGCCACCTCGTCCATGAGGCCGGTGAATCGGTGCACGCCGTACGGCAGACCGTCCCAGGCGACGCTGGAGTAGCCGGCGCCCAGGTAGGTGAAGGACTGCTTGCGGTGGTCGATCGGCCCGGTCAGCGAGCCGACCAGGACACCGTCGAGGTACAGCGACTGCGTGGTTCCGGCGGCGGTGAGCGCCGCGTGGTGCCAGGAGTCGTCGTTGACGGCGCTGCCGCTGATGATGGGCTGGACCCTTCCGGTCCAGTACTGCCCGACCAGTTTGCCCGAACTGTTGACGGAGAGGGCGGGAGTCCAGTCGTTGGGCTGGCCGTCGTCCAGGCGGCCGTCCTGGAAGCCGACCAGCACGCCGGGCTTGGTGGTCTTGAACCACAGCTCGGTCGTCAGGAAGGTCGACGTCCGCAGGGTGTCCTCGGGCAGCTCGACGTAGGAGTTGGTGCCGTCGAAGGCGGCTCCCTTGTCGGACGTGCCCGCCACGGCCCCGGCCGATCCCAGCTTCACATCCCGGTACAGGGCCTGGTTGAGGCCGGTGCGGGAGGGGGCGTCGCTTGCGGCGATCGCGCCCTGGGCCTCGCCGAGGCGCCAGTAGGAGACGGGGTTCTGGTCGAGCACCATGCTGCGGTAGAGCGAGCCGTCGCCGTACTCGTACACCGTGCACTTGTCGGTGGCGGCCGGCGGGCAGACCTTGGTGAGACGGTCACCGCTGTAGGTGTACGCCCACGTCAGTCCGTCGGCACCGGTGCCGGTCCCCTTGGCCGTGGCCGAGGCGACCTTGCCTCCGCTCCAGCTGAAGGCGAGCGAGCGCCCCGACAGGATGTCGCGGGCCTCGGTCAGCTTGCCGTCGGTGTACGTCAGGCGCTGCTCCCTGCCCGAACCGTCGGTGATCTTCGTCAGCCGGCCGGTGGGGTCGAAGGAGTACGTGGTGGCCGACTTGTCCCGCAGCACCCAGCCGCCGCCGGCGGCGGAGGTGAGGGTGGTCGGGCTGCCGGCCGGTGCGGCGAAGGTGCCGTCGGTGTTCTTGCCGAACCGCATCCGCGTGCCGTTGGCCAGGGTGACGACGATGTTGCCGGTGCTCTCGGCAACCGTGCGCATGTCCCAGCGAGTCGACCAGCCCGCGCCGAAGACGTTGTCCGTACGCGGGTCGAGGGAATTGTAGGTGCGCACGGCCGACAGCTCCGGACCGACCGTGGGAACGGCCGCGTCGGCCGCCTGAGTCGAGTAGTTGCCCGAGCGCACACCGAACTCGCGTCCGCTGTCACCTCCCAGGTGCCCGGTCACAGGGGGTTGCGGTACCTGCGTGGAGAAGTAGGCCGGGTTCTGCCGGGCAGAGGTGTCCTTGCCATCGAAGACGTAGGCGTACCAGGCGTAGGTCTTGCTCCAGGACAGCCAGCCGGCCGGTACGGCCCACTGCTGAGCGGTGCTCTGCGTGCCGCTCCGGCAGTTCTTGCGGGCGTCCTTGCCCTCGACCTCGCAGATCTCGAAGCTGTACTGCAGCGCGCCGCTCGGGGAGTGGTCGGCGTCCTTGCCCGCGGCCCACAGGGTCGGGGTCAGGGAGTTCAGCACCGCACCGCTGGCCGGCGACTCGGCGGTCAGCTGCGGCGGCAGGTTCACGGCCGAGAACTTCACGGCCGGGCCCGGGACGCCTTCACTGGTGAAACGCGGACCGTCGAGCACGTCCATGGTCCACTGCAGCGTGTACTCGGCGGGAGCCAGCGGGGCGATCTTCGCGTCCAGAGTGACGCTCTGTCCCGGGGCGACGTCGCGCGGCATGGGCGTCCATGCGATGCGCGACGTATCGTTGATCTCCTTGCCTGAGGCGTCCAGGAGGTTGTAGCGCAGCTGGATGTTGCCGCCCTTGGTCCAGGTGTCCTGGCCCTGGTTGGTCACGGTGACCTGCATGGACCCCTGAGAGGTCGCGGTCACCGGCGCGGTGAAGTTGCCCAGCTTGTAGGTCGCGCCGTACTTGGTCCAGGTGATGTCCAGGCGCGGGTTGCCGTTCGGGTAGTCGTCGGAACCGAACTGCTTCCAGCTCTTGCTGTCCGAGTCCGATGCCTTGACCGCGAGTCCGTAGTTCTTCTTCCGTCCATGGGTCCAGTCGTCGACGAGCTGTCGGCCGTCCGAGCCGAGACTGATGGACTCCCATGCGGCGCCGCACGACCACGACTCCGTGTTCGGCGGGCGCCAGCCATGCGCGAAGCTCTTGGACACCAGGGACGGGCCGGTGTCCGGCCCGGGGTACGACTTGGTCGACGACTCCGACCAGTCCGACGTGATGCCGTGGACGGTCACCGGCCGCGCGTCGCAGGAGTACGACCAGGTGTTGTACAGCGACAGCTTCGCGTCGAGCACCCAGGCGTTCTTCAGCGAGCTCTCTACGCCGTCGAAACGGAGGAACGATGCGGCCTTGTGCGTTCCGCCGTCGTACGTGCCGGCCTTGAGGATGGTGTCGGTCGAGAAGTCCTGGGTGTACGGGGACTGCACGTACGTACCGGAGGTCGAGGTGACGCCCTTGACCGACGGGTCCACCTTCACCGGGAACACGCGCTCCGGCGCGTTCAGCCAGTCCTTGTCGAGGGTGACGATCAGGACCTGGCGGCCCTTCTCCGTCGCGAGGGTGTAGCGGACGCCCGAGGAGATCTCGCCCTGGTTGGCGTTCTCCGCGAGGTGGGAGTCCTCCATCCAGCCGGCCGGGATCCGGGCGCGCTGCTTACCGGCCTTGTCGGTGAACACCACCCCGCCCTGGTCGTCCGGCTTGGCCGTCAGACCCTCGGTGCTGAGCGGGAAACGCCACTCGGTGGGCGCGTCCTTGCTCTTGAGGACGAGGGTCTCCTTGACCGCGTCGTTACTGGCGATGTACCGCAGGTTGGCGGAGGGGCGGGCGTCGGGGTACGTGATGACGCTGCCGTCCACCGTGCCCGTCGCATGTGAGGCGCCCTCGAGCCCGTAGGCCAGCGCGATCCCGTCGTCCAGGCCCATGCGCAGCACCGGGTCCGCGTCAGAGGTTGGGGAGAAGCGGATGGCGACGGCAGTCGATCGGGTCTCCCAGAGGGGAGCAGCCTCGCCCGCCGAGCGCGTGACCTTCTGCTCGGGACGGGTCAGCGTGGAGTCGATCTTCTCCCACGCGCCGTCGGCGGTGCGGCGGTTGACCGGCTCGTTGTAGTGCCGCGTCGTGTAGGTGCCGTCCTCGTTGAGGAAGGTGCGCTGGCGCTCCTTCCTCTCCGCGGGCAGCTCCTTGCTCTTCTTCTCGGAGAAGCCCTGCGGCGCCGGGACGGCGGGAGCCTTGGCCGGCTCCGCCGGGCCCATCGTGGGCTGCTGCGGCTTGCCGGCCAGCTCCTGCTGGGTCAGCTTGTGTTCGGCCGGCAGTTGTCCGGGGGCCTCGAGTGCTCCGGGGCGGCCGCCCTTGGTCGCGGCCTCGGTGGCGCCGCCGGGGGTCCGGTGGTCGCGGCCCGCGGCTGATCCCCAGCGCTGGCCGGGGGCGCCTGGGCCTCTGAGTGAACTTCGATTCCATTGATCGACTGCTAGCGCGACCTGTTCGGTGCCGCATAGCAGGGCCATGACAAAGGCCATGGCGAAGGCTATGTATCTCGTGAAACGCACAAATTTCCCTATGGAGTGAGCAAAAATCGTCCATGTTTACTACTTAAGCGATCTTCACTCAACCCCATAGGGGGCATAACGCCACGTCAAGTTACGGAACTCACAGTTCCATTGCCGGGCGCCGGGTCTATAAATCACCTGCCTCATGGCAAATGCTGACACTTCATCCGCTGTCAGCAACGGCGGGATCAAGCCATCTCCTTCACCCCTACTTCTGCGCCTCCGCCACCAGTTGCCGGAACTTCTCCGGCGTCAGCGGCTTCGTCGGGTCGCCGTAGAGGCTCTTGCCGTTGAGGAGGACCGTGGGGGTGCCGCGGAGGCCTGAGGTGCTGAAGTTGTCCTGCGACTTCTGGACCCAGCTGTCGTGGGTGCCGTCGTTGACGCACTTCTCGAAGGCGGGGGACTTCAGGCCGTCTACCTTGCCGGCGAGTTCCAGGAGGCGGGACTTCTTGCCGTAGGCGTCGTCGGTCTCCGGAGGCTGGTTCTTGTAGAGCTCGTCGTGGTAGGCGGCGAACTTTCCGGCGTCCTGGGCGCAGGCCGCGGCGTTGGCGCCGTTGAGGGAGCCGGAGCCGCGGAGGTTTTTGTCGATGAGGGCGACCAGGTGGTACTCGGCCTTCAGCCGGCCCTTGCCCTCCAAGTCGTTGATCGTCTCGCGGAAGCCGTTCTCGAACTGGCTGCAGGCCGGGCAGCGGAAGTCCTCGTAGACGACGAGGGTGGCCTTGGCGGCGGGGTTGCCGACCGGGATGGCGAGGTTGTCCTTGCCGATGGCGCCCTGCGGAGCGACGAGCGGGCCGGACTGCTGCTTGTTGTCCTTGCCCTGCCGGGAGCCGGCCACCAGGGCCGCGACCCCGGCGCCCACGCCGAGGACCGCCACCACCACGACGCCCGCGATCAGGGTCCGCCTGCGCTTGGCGCGGGACTCCTCCTGCTGGCGCTGTTCCTGCAGCCGCTCACGGGCGCTGCGCTTACCGTCGCTGTTCTTCTGGCTCACGTCCGGGTACAACGAACCGGGGGTACGCCCATGCGCGCCCCCGGTCCGCGTTTCCTTCAAACGAGGTACGTGACCATCGGAAGGGTTACGCGCGCCTGCGCACGCCTTCCGCCAGCTCGCCCGCGAGGGCGCGGACCGCGGTCAGGCCGCTCTCCAGATCCGGGGCGTCCAGCAGGCGCTTGACGAAGGCGGAGCCGACGATGACACCGTCGGCGAACTGGGCGACCTCCTCGGCCTGCCGGGCGTTGGAGACGCCGAGGCCGACGCAGACCGGCAGTTCGGTGACCGCACGGGTGCGGCGCACGAGCTCCTGGGCCTCCTGGCCGACCGACTCCCGCGTTCCCGTCACGCCCATCAGGGAGGCGGCGTAGACGAAGCCGCTGCCCGCCGCGGTGATCTTGGCGAGCCGTTCGTCGCGGCTGCTCGGCGCCACGACGAACACCGTGGCCAGCCCGTGCTGTTCGGCGGCCTTGCGCCAGACCTCGGACTCCTCGACCGGGAGGTCGGGCAGGATGCAGCCCGCTCCCCCGGCGGCGGCGAGGTCGGCGGCGAACCGCTCCACGCCATAGGCGTCGACGGGGTTCCAGTACGTCATGCACAGCACGGGCGCGCCCGTCAGCTCATGCGCTTCCTTCACCGTACGGATCACGTCGGTGATCTTGATGCCGCCGCGCAGGGCGATGTCGTCCGCGGTCTGGATGACGGGGCCGTCCAGGACCGGGTCGCTGTGCGGCAGGCCGACCTCGACGACGTCACAGCCGCCGTCGAGCATCGCGGTGATGGCCCGTACGCCGTCGTCGACGGTGGGGAAGCCGGCCGGGAGGTAACCGACCAGCGCGGCGCGGTTCTCGGACTTCGCCGCGGCCAGGACCGAGCTCAGCAGTTCGATGTTGCCCGCCATTACCGGTCCCCCGCCTCGTACAGCCCGAAGTAGCGGGCCGCCGTGTCCATGTCCTTGTCGCCGCGTCCGGAGAGGTTCACCAGGATCAGGCCGTCCTTGCCGAGCTCGCGGCCCAGCTCCAGGGCGCCGGCGAGCGCGTGGGCGCTCTCGATGGCCGGGATGATGCCCTCGGTGCGGGAGAGCAGGCGCAGCGCCTGCATGGCGTCGTCGTCGGTGACGGCGCGGTACTCGGCGCGGCCGGTGTCCTTGAGGTACGAGTGCTCGGGGCCGATGCCGGGGTAGTCCAGGCCCGCCGAGATGGAGTACGGCTCGGTGATCTGGCCGTCCTCGTCCTGCAGGACGTAACTGCGCGAGCCGTGCAGGATGCCGGGGGTGCCGGCGGTGAGCGTGGCCGCGTGCTCGCCGGACGCCACGCCGTGGCCGCCCGGTTCACAGCCGACCAGGCGGACGCCGGTGTCCGGCAGGAAGGCGTGGAAGAGGCCGATGGCGTTGGAGCCGCCGCCGACGCAGGCCACGGCGGCGTCCGGGAGGCGGCCGGCCCGCTCCAGGATCTGGCGGCGGGCCTCGACGCCGATGACGCGGTGGAAGTCGCGGACCAGTGCCGGGAAGGGGTGCGGGCCGGCGACCGTGCCGAAGAGGTAGTGGGTGCGGTCGACGTTGGCGACCCAGTCGCGGAACGCCTCGTTGATGGCGTCCTTGAGCGTGCGGCTGCCGGACTTCACGGCGACGACCTCGGCGCCGAGCATCCGCATGCGGGCGACGTTCAGGGCCTGCCGCTCGGTGTCGACCTCGCCCATGTAGACGGTGCATTCGAGGCCGAAGAGGGCGCACGCCGTCGCGGTCGCCACGCCGTGCTGGCCGGCGCCGGTCTCGGCGATGACGCGGGTCTTGCCCATGCGCTTGGTCAGCAGGGCCTGGCCCAGCACGTTGTTGATCTTGTGGGAGCCGGTGTGGTTGAGGTCCTCGCGCTTGAGGAACACCCGGGCGCCGCCTGCGTGTTCGGCGAAGCGGCGCACCTCGGTGAGGGCGCTGGGCCGGCCGGTGTAGTTGACCATGAGCTCGTTGAGCTCGGCGGCGAAGGCGGGGTCCGCCTTGGCCTTCTCGTACTCGGCGGCGACCTCGTCGACGGCGGCGACGAGGGCCTCGGGGATGAACTTGCCGCCGAACGCGCCGAAGTAGCCTTCGGCGCTGGGGATCCGGCCTTCGGGGTCGGGAACGAAGAAGTCAGAGGACACTGACGTACTCCTATGAAGGTGTGGGCGGGCGCACAGGCGCCGCACCCGGTGATGGCGAACGGCTACAGCGGAGCTGCTCCGCGCCATCGCATCCCGTTGATCTGCCCCGGCTCGCAGCCGATGTGATACCGCACGCGGCGCCCGAGGACGCGCCGTGCGGGCGCACGGCAGCCACGCGGCCGGCAGCCGCGGGCGAGCCGTGCGTACGGGTCCTGGGCCGCCGGGCCGGCCGCTTGCCCCGTCGCCGGACCGGCGACGGAAGCGGCCATGAGGGCAGCGGCCGCCCGCCCGGCCGTGGGCATGCCGACGGGGGCCGGGCGTCGGCCCGGCACCGTACGGCAGGCGCGGCGGCGGTTCATCCGGGTTGTCAGCCCCGCCCGTGCCGCAGGGCCGGGTGCGCCCCGGCCGCGACCAGGTCGGAGACGGCGCCCTTGGGGTCGCGGCCGGTGACCAGGGACTCGCCCACCAGCACGGCGTCGGCGCCGTCGTTGGCGTAGGCGATGAGGTCGTGCGGGCCGCGCACGCCGGACTCGGCGATCTTGACGATGCCGTCCGGGATCTCGGGGGCGACGCGGGCGAAGGTGTCGCGGTCGACCTCGAGGGTCTTGAGGTTGCGGGCGTTGACGCCGATGATCCGGGCGCCGGCGTCCACCGCGCGCTGGACCTCCTCCTCGTCGTGCACCTCGACCAGAGGCGTGAGCCCGATGGACTCGGCCCGCTCGATGAGGGAGACGAGGGCCTCCTGCTCCAGCGCGGCGACGATCAGCAGGGCCAGGTCGGCCCCGTAGGCGCGTGCCTCCCACAGCTGGTAGGCGGTGACGATGAAGTCCTTGCGCAGGATCGGGATGTCGACGCGGGCCCGGACGGCCTCCAGGTCGGCGAGCGAGCCGCCGAAGCGCCGCTGCTCGGTGAGGACGCTGATGACGGCCGCGCCGCCCGCCTCGTAGTCCGCGGCGAGGCCCGCCGGGTCGGCGATGGCCGCGAGGGCGCCCTTGGAGGGGCTCGACCGCTTGACCTCGCAGATCACGCTGACGTTCTCGCCGCGCAGGGCGGCGACTCCGTCCTTGGCCTGCGGGGCCTTGGCCGCGCGCTCCTTGAGCTCGTCGAGGCCGACGCGCGCCTGCCGTTCCGCGAGGTCGGCACGGACTCCGTCGATGATCTCGTCGAGCACACTCACGCGAGCGGCCCCCTTCCGGACTCGGATGGTCTGGGCTGGTGCGGCGGGATATCACCTCACCAGGCACTGCGATGGTACTTGCCGGAGGGCGAAGGTTTCGCATCCGGTTGACGCAGGTTCCGCCAGGTGGACAACCGGCTGGACGCTGGGACCGCTCACGGCGCGAGCGCCGACCCGAACGGCAGATTCCGCACGACGGTGAAGGCGAGAACGAGCCCGGCCAGAGCCCACCAGTGTTTTGCCCGCAAATCGACCGGCATACCCCCGCCTGTCCGTACCGCCTTGATCAGCCACAGCACCCAGAGCACGGCGAAGGCGGCGTACCCGGCGAGGGCCAGGGCGTTCGCGCCGAGGGCGGCGGCGAGGTCGCCGTGGGCGAGGGCGTGCAGGCCGCGCAGGCCGCCGCAGCCGGGGCAGTACAGGCCCGTCCAGCGCAGCAGCGGGCAGGCGGGGTAGCGGCCGGGCAGGTTGGGGTCCACCGCGCCCACCCAGGTGACGGCCGCGCCCAGCCCGGCGGCGACGCCGAGCGGCGGCGCGGCCCGGCGCACCGGACCGGCCGGCCCGGCGGCCACCGCGCTGCCTCCGCCGCCTCTGCCGCCTCTGCCGCCTGCTTGTTCCGTCACACTGCCGAGTGTCCGCCGGGAAGCACGAAGGCGCAGCTCAGAGCCTGCGTACGGGCGTCCGTACGGGTCCGGGCCGCGCCTTGGCGCACGGAGGGATCTGTTCAGCCCTGGGCCTGGGCCCCGGCCTGCGTCCGCGCTCCGCGCTTGGGGGCCATGCCCATGCCCATGCCGCGCATGGTCAGGCCGACGACGCCACCGAGGGCGACCACGACCATGCCCGCCCAGAAACCGGCGGGCTTCGCCATCACGACGAACGCACCGGAGATGCAGAAGCCGATGAAGGCGATGGTGACACCGGTCCAGGCGGCCGGGGTGTGTCCGTGGCTGCTACCCGACATGAGTTGACTCCTCGTTGCTGTATCGCGCCGACGGGCGCAGAGATCGCTCGGAGCCATTGTCCCCGACGCTTCGGGCCGGACCGATCTGGGGTGGGCGTGTCCGCCGCCCGGGTCATCCTCCGGAGCCGCCGGTGGGGTCCTCGCCGCGGTCGAGTGCCTTCCACAGCTCCTCGGGGCGGTCCGGGTCGGGGGCGGTCCGGGTGCGGCGCGGTCGGGGGGTGCCGTCACGCTCGTAGCGGCCGGACATGGCGGGCCAGTGGCGGCCGTAGCGCAGGGCGAGCAGCCCGGCGAGGAGGAGCAGGACGCCGCCGGCGACGGCGACCCACGGCCAGGCGGTGTGGCTGACGTTGTCGATGGAGGCCTGCGTGAGACCGGAGGCCTTGGCGGCCTTCTCCTCCAGCGCGGCGGTGTCACCGGCCCCGGTGAGGGCGGCGGCGACGACGCCGGCGCCGCTCAGCGCGAGCAGCGCGGCCACGACCGCGCGCCCGGCGCGGCGCACGGCGAACACGGCGACGAGGGCGGCGAGGGCGACGATGGCCAGGGCGCCGGGCAGGGCGGTGATGTCCTGGCCGGTGGCCTGCTCGGGAACCGAGCTGCCCTGGGCGACGGGGGCGGTGCCCTCGGACCAGGTGCGGCCGCCCGCCAGAAGGACGAGGGCGGCGCCGGCCGCGCCGAGGAGCAGGGCGGTGGCGACGCTGCGCCGGGCGGCGCGCCCGCCGCTCGGTGCGGGCTCGGCTCGGGTGCGGGAGGGAGGTACGGCTGCGCTCACGGTTACCACTATCCCCTGCCGGGAGGTGGTGGCACGGCCGGGGGTCGGGGGCGGGGCTCCGCCGGTGCAGGTCCGGGCGGGTTTCCGGCCCTGCACCGCCCCGCCCCTTCCCGCGCGTCCGGTGTGCGGCTCCGCCGCGTGGCGGGGCCGCAGAGGGCGGCGAGGCACGAGGGCCGGTGGCCTGCTCGGGAACCGAACTGCCCTGGGCGACGGTGTCCGTCTCCGGCGCGTGGCGTGGCCCCGCGGCCGGACCCCGGACCCCGCACCCCGGCCCCCGAGCGCCGGCCGGGCCGGGGAAACCAGCCCGCCCGGGCACGAGAACGGCCGGGCGTCAGGCCCGGTGGGTGAGACGGTTCGCGGTGTGCACGGCGCGCAGCACGGCGGCGGCCTTGTTGCGGCACTCGGCGTCCTCGGCGGCCGGGTCGGAGTCGGCGACGACCCCGGCGCCCGCCTGGACGTAGGCGGTGCCGTCGCGCAGCAGGGCGGTGCGGATGGCGATGGCGGTGTCGGAGTCCCCGGCGAAGTCGAGGTAGCCGACGCAGCCGCCGTACAGGCCGCGGCGGGTGGGCTCCAGCTCCTCGATGATCTGCATGGCGCGCGGCTTGGGGGCGCCGGAGAGAGTGCCGGCGGGGAAGCAGGCGGTGAGCACGTCGAAGGCGGTGCGGTCCGCGGCCAGCCGGCCCGTGACGGTGGAGACGATGTGCATGACGTGGCTGTAGCGCTCGACGGACATGAAGTCGACGACCTCCACGCTGCCGGGCTCGCAGACGCGGCCGAGGTCGTTGCGGCCGAGGTCGACGAGCATCAGGTGCTCGGCGCGCTCCTTGGGGTCGGCCAGGAGCTCCTCGGCGAGCGCGGCGTCCGCCTGCGGGGTGGCGCCGCGCGGACGGGTGCCGGCGATGGGGTGGACCATCGCGTGGCCGTCCTCGACCTTGACCAGCGCCTCGGGGCTGGAGCCGACGACGTCGAAGCCGTCGAAGCGGAACAGGTACATGTACGGGCTCGGGTTCGTCGCCCGCAGCACGCGGTAGACATCCAGGGCCGAGGCCTCGCAGGGCGTCTCGAACCGCTGCGAGGGCACGACCTGGAAGGCCTCGCCCGCGCGGATGCGCTCCTTGATGTCCTCGACGGCCGCCATGTAGTCGGCGCCGCCCCAACGGGCGGTGTACTCCGGCAGTTCGGAGGGGGGCAGGGCGGTCGGATCGGTGGGCGCGGGCCGGTGCAGGTCGGCGGCCATCGCGTCGAGGCGGGCGACGGCGTCGGCGTACGCCTCGTCGACGCCGGTCGCCAGGTCGTTGTGGTTGATCGCGTTGGCGATCAGCAGGACGGTGCCGTTCCAGTGATCGAGGACGGCGAGGTCCGAGGTGAGGAGCATGGTCAGCTCGGGCAGGTCCAGGCCGTCCCGCTCGCCGCCGGGGTGCTCGCCGATCTTCTCCAGGCGGCGGACGATGTCGTAGCCGAGGTATCCCACCATGCCGCCGGTGAAGGGCGGCAGTCCGACGCCCTCCACGAGGTCGCGCGGGGTGTGCAGGGTCTCGACGGTGGCCCGCAGGGCGGCGAGCGGATCGCCCCCGGTGGGGACGCCGACGGGCGGGGTGCCGAGCCAGTGGGTGCGCCCCTCGCGCACGGTGAGGGTGGCGGCGCTGCGAACGCCGATGAAGGAGTAACGGGACCAGGTGCGGCCGTTCTCCGCGGACTCCAGGAGGAACGTGCCCGGCCGCTCGGCGGCGAGCTTGCGGTAGAGGCCTACGGGCGTGTCGCCGTCGGCGAGGAAGCGGCGGGTCACCGGGATGACCCGGCGGTCCCCGGCGAGCTTGCGGAAGGTTCCGGCGTCGGGAGTGACATCCCCGCTGGACCCGGTGGAAGCAGATACAAACGTGGCAGCCATGGCAGCGGAGCCTACTGGCCCAGCGGAAGGCCGCCGGCATCGAAGCAGGTGCGGGTGCCCGTGTGGCACGCCGGGCCGGTCTGGTCGACCTTCACCAGGAGGGTGTCCGCGTCGCAGTCCAGGGCCACGGACTTCACGTGCTGGACGTGCCCGGAGGTGTCGCCCTTGACCCAGTACTCCTGGCGGCTGCGGCTCCAGTACGTGCAGCGGCCGGTGGTCAGGGTGCGGTGGAGCGCCTCGTCGTCCATCCAGCCGAGCATGAGCACCTCGCCGGTGTCGTACTGCTGGGCGATGGCGGGGACCAGGCCGTCGGCGCTGCGCTTGAGGCGGGCGGCGATGGCGGGGTCGAGAGCGGAGCGGGCCGAGGGGCCGGAGGGGCGGGCGTTGCCGGTCATGGCTCCATGATGCCTGGCGGGGGGCGCCGGGCCTGACCGGCGGGCGGAGCGCGGCCATGGCCGGGCGTGGCGCGGCGGCGTGGCCCGGCGGTGGCCCCGGCCGTAGGCTGACGCCATGTCAACTCATGCCCAGCGCGAACGTCTGCTCCTCGCCGACCTGTTGGAGACGGTGGGCCCCAACGCGCCCACCCTCTGCGACGACTGGCGCACCCGCGACCTGGCCGCGCACGTCGTGGTGCGCGAGCGGCGCTCCGACGCGGCCGCCGGCATCGTGTTCAAGCCGCTGGCCGCCCGTCTGGAGCGGGTGCAGGCCGAGTTCGCGGCGAAGCCGTACGAGGAGCTGATCCAGCTCATCCGCACCGGTCCGCCACGCCTGTCCCCGTACGCCCTCAAGCAGGTCGACGAGGCCGCCAACACCGTCGAGTTCTACGTCCACACCGAGGACGTGCGCCGCGCCCAGCCGGAGTGGACGCCGCGGGAGGTGGACCCGGTCTTCGCCGACGCGCTGTGGAGCCGGCTGGAGAGGTCGGCGCGGCTGCTGGGCCGCAGATCGCCGGTGGGCCTGGTGCTGCGCCGGCCCGACGGCCGTACGGCGGTGGCGCACCGGGGCACGCCCGTGGTGACGGTCACCGGGGAGCCCGGGGAGCTGACCCTGTTCGCCTTCGGCCGCCAGGATGCCGCGCGGGTGGAGCTGGAGGGCGAGAAGGACGCGCTGGCGAAGCTGCGGGAGGGGACACTGGGGATCTGAAGGCTCGGGGGCCCGCACCGGGCACGAGCCCGGAGAAAGGTGCCCATCATGGCTTTTCCCGGCAGAACCAACGGTCTCGGCGATCGCACGGGCCCGCTGCCACCGGCCGGCCTCTCGCTGGGGCTCCTCCTGCTGCGCCTCATGCTCGGCATCATCATGACCGGGCACGGCACGCAGAAGCTCTTCGGCTGGTTCGGCGGGCCGGGCATCGACGCGACCGCGAAGTTCTTCGGCGCCGACGGCTATCCGGCACCCAGGACCATGGCCGTCGTCGCCGGGCTCTGCGAGACGCTGGGCGGCCTGGGGCTCGCGCTCGGGCTGCTGACGCCGCTGGCGGCCGCGGCGGTGCTGGGCGTGATGATCAATGCGCTCGGGGTGACGTGGGACGGTGGATTCTTCCTGCCCAAGGGCGTGGAATTCACCCTTTTGGTCGCCTTGGCGGCGACGGCTCTCGCGCTGACCGGGCCGGGGCGGTATTCGGTGGACCGGCATCTGCCGGGGCTGCGGCGGAACCGGCCGGCGTACGGGGTGGGGGCGATCGTGCTGGCGCTGGTGGCGGGGGCGGTGATCCTGCTGATCCGCACGTAGGGTCCGGGGGCCCTGCGGGCGGCTTTCCCCTCCCCGCCCCTTCCCGGAACCGGGGGCTCCGCCCCCGGACCCCCGGGTCCTCAAGCGCCGGACGGGCTGGCTGTGCTCGTGTCCTCAAGCGCCGGACGGGCTGGATTTTCAGCCCGTCCGGCTCGGCCCTAGCGCACCGGGTGGCCCGCCTCGCGCAGGCTGTGCTTGACCTCCGGGATGCGCAGGTCACCGAAGTGGAAGACCGACGCCGCCAGCACCGCGTCCGCGCCCGCGTCCACCGCCGGGGCGAAGTCCGCGAGCTTGCCGGCGCCGCCGCTGGCGATGACGGGGACGGTGACATGACGGCGCACGGCCATGATCATCTCGGTGTCGTAGCCGTTCCGGGTGCCGTCGGCGTCCATGGAGTTCAGCAGGATCTCGCCGGCGCCCAGCTCCGCCGCGCGGTGGGCCCACTCCACGGCGTCCAGGCCCGTACCGCGGCGGCCGCCGTGCGTGGTGACCTCGAAGGACCCGGACGGGGTCCGCCGCGCGTCCACGGAGAGCACCAGGACCTGGCGGCCGAACCGCTCCGCGATCTCCTTGATCAGTTCGGGCCGCTCGATCGCGGCGGTGTTGACGCCGACCTTGTCGGCGCCCGCGCGCAGCAGCTTGTCGACGTCGTCGGCGGTGCGCACACCGCCGCCCACGGTCAGCGGGATGAAGACCTGCTCGGCCGTGCGGCGCACCACGTCGTAAGTGGTCTCGCGGTTGCCGGAGGAGGCGGTGATGTCGAGGAAGGTCAGCTCGTCGGCGCCCTCCCGGCCGTAGACGGCGGCCATCTCGACGGGGTCGCCGGCATCGCGCAGGTTCTGGAAATTGACGCCCTTGACGACGCGGCCGTTGTCCACGTCCAGGCAGGGGATGACTCGGACGGCGAGGGTCACGCCGGTTCTCCTTGGAAGGCTTCTACTTCTACTTCCACCAGGACACGCGAGTCGACGAACCCGGAGACCACGACGAGGGTCGCCACCGGGCGGATCGCGTCGAAGAGCTCCTTGTGGGCGCGGCCGACCGCGTCCACGTCCCGCGCGTGGGTGATGTACATCCGGGTGCGCACCACGGACCCGGGCCCGAGGCCGAAGCGCTCGAGCGCGTCGAGCGCGTTGCCGAAGGCGGCCAGCGTCTGCTCGTAGGGGTCGCCTTCGCCCTGCAGGACGCCACCGGACAGCGGCATCGTCCCGGCGACGAGCACCCGGTCCCCCACTGCCACGGCACGTGCGAAGCCGATCGACTCCTCCCAGGAGCTGTCTGTCTGCACGCGCCGCGGAGCTGGGGATTCGGTCATACGGACACTGCCTCCAGGGCCTCTTCCAGGGTGAACGCCTTGGCGTAGAGGGCCTTGCCGACGATAGCGCCTTCGACTCCCTCCGGTACCAGGGTCGCAAGTGCGCGCAGATCGTCAAGAGAGGAGACGCCGCCGGAGGCGACGACCGGCTTGTCGGTGGCCGCGCAGACGTTCTTCAGCAGCTGCAGGTTGGGGCCCTGCAGCGTGCCGTCCTTGGCGATGTCGGTGACGACGTAGCGGGCGCAGCCCTCGGAGTCCAGGCGGGCGAGGGTCTCGTAGAGGTCGCCGCCGTCGCGGGTCCAGCCGCGGCCGCGCAGGGTGGTGCCGCGGACGTCCAGGCCGACCGCGATGCGGTCGCCGTGCTCGGCGATGACCTTGGCGACCCACTCGGGGGTCTCCAGGGCGGCGGTGCCGAGGTTGACGCGGGTGCAGCCGGTGGCGAGGGCGGCGGCGAGCGAGGCGTCGTCGCGGATGCCGCCGGACAGCTCGACCTTGATGTCCATCGAGCGGACGACCTCGGCGACCTGCGCGCGGTTGTCGCCGGTGCCGAAGGCCGCGTCGAGGTCGACCAGATGCAGCCACTCGGCGCCGGACCGCTGCCATGCCTGGGCGGCGGCCATCGGGTCACCGTAGGACGTCTCCGAACCGGACTCGCCATGGACGAGGCGGACGGCCTGGCCGTCGCGGACGTCGACGGCGGGGAGGAGCTCGAGCGTGGGCCGGTCGGTCATCAGAGGGTCTCGATCCAGTTGGTCAGCAGCTGGGCACCGGCGTCGCCGGACTTCTCGGGGTGGAACTGGGTGGCCCACAGCGGGCCGTTCTCCACGGCGGCGACGAAGGGCTCGCCGTGCGTGGCCCAGGTGACCCGCGGGGCACGGATGTTGGCGTTGGTGACTTCCAGGCTCCACTCGCGCACCGCGTAGGAGTGCACGAAGTAGTAGCGGGTGTCCGCGTCGAGGCCCGCGAAGAGGCGGGAGCCCTCGGCCGGGGTGACGGTGTTCCAGCCCATGTGGGGGACGACGGGGGCCTTGAGCGGCTCGACCACCCCGGGCCACTCGTCGAGGCCCTCGGTCTCGACGCCGTGCTCGATGCCGCGCTCGAAGAGGATCTGCATGCCGACGCAGATGCCCATGACCGGGCGGCCGCCGGACAGCCGCCGGCCGACGATCCAGTCGCCGCGCACGGCGCGCAGCCCCTCCATGCAGGCGGCGAACGCGCCGACGCCGGGGACGAGCAGCCCGTCGGCGTTCATGGCGCGGTCGTAGTCACGGGTGATCTCGACGTCCGCGCCGACGTGGGCCAGGGCCCGCTCGGCGGAGCGGACGTTGCCGAAGCCGTAGTCGAGGACGACGACCTTCTTGCCGGGGGCGCTCATGACCACAGCCCTTGGACGCGCATCACACCGGCGGTCAGGCACATGGCGGCGCCGATGCCGAGCAGCACGAGCAGGCTCTTGGGCATGCCCTGCTTGACGAAGGAGATGACGCCACCGAGGAGGAACAGCCCGACGACGATCAGGATGGTCGACAGACCGTTCACAGCGCACCCTTGGTCGACGGAAGAATTCCAGCGGCGCGCACATCGCGCTCGCAGGCGTAGCGCAGGGCGCGGGCGAGGGCCTTGAACTGGCACTCCACGATGTGGTGGGCGTTGCGCCCGTACGGGACGTGGACGTGCAGGGCGATCTGCGCCTGCGCGACGAAGGACTCCAGGATGTGCCGGGTCATCGTCGTGTCGTAGGTGCCGATCATCGGCGCCATGTTCTCGGGCTCGCTGTGCACGAGGTACGGGCGGCCGGAGAGGTCGACCGTGACCTGGGCGAGGGACTCGTCCAGGGGAACGGTGCAGTTGCCGAAGCGGTAGATGCCCACCTTGTCGCCGAGGGCCTGCCGGAAGGCGGCGCCGAGGGCGAGGGCGGTGTCCTCGATGGTGTGGTGGGTGTCGATGTGCAGGTCGCCGTCGGTCTTGACGGTGAGGTCGAAGAGGCCGTGGCGGCCGAGCTGGTCGAGCATGTGGTCGTAGAAACCGACCCCGGTCGACACATCGACCTGTCCGGTCCCGTCGAGATCGATCTCGACGAGCACCGAGGTCTCCTTGGTGGTGCGCTCTATGCGCCCGACGCGGTTCATGAGTTGCTCTCCTTGCGAATGGCCCGTACCGCGTCCAGGAACGCGTCGTTCTCCTCCGGCGTGCCCGCGGTGACCCGCAGCCACCCCGGTACGTCGTTGTCCCGTACCAGGACACCCTGGCCGAGAAGCGCCTGCCAGGCGGTGTGGCTGTCCTCGAAGCGACCGAACTGCACGAAGTTGGCGTCCGAGTCGGTCACCTCGCAGCCGATGGCGCGCAGCTCGGTGACGATGCGGTCGCGCTCGGCCTTGAGCTGTTCGACGTAGCCGAGCAGCGTGTCCGTGTGCTCCAGCGCGGCCAGTGCCGTGGCCTGGGTGACGGCCGAGAGGTGGTAGGGCAGGCGCACCAGCTGCACGGCGTCGACCACGGCGGGGTGCGCGGCGAGGTAGCCCAGGCGCAGCCCGGCCGCGCCGAAGGCCTTCGACATGGTGCGGGAGACGACGAGGTGGGCGCGGCCCTCGATGAGGGGCAGCAGCGAGGGCCGGTGGCTGAACTCGCCGTACGCCTCGTCGATCACCACCATCGACGGTCCCGCCGCCTGCGCGGCCTCGTAGAGCCGCAGGACGGTCTCCGCATCCACCGCCGTGCCCGTGGGGTTGTTGGGCGAGCAGATGAACACGACGTCCGGCCGGTGCTCGGCGATGGCCCGCTCGGCGGCCTCGACGTCGATGGTGAAGTCCTCGCGGCGCGGGCCGGGGATCCAGCCGGTGCCGGTGCCGCGCGAGATGAGGGCGTGCATCGAGTACGAGGGCTCGAAGCCGATGGCCGTGCGGCCCGGGCCGCCGAAGGTCTGCAGCAGCTGCTGGATGACCTCGTTGGAGCCGTTGGCGGCCCAGACCTGGGCCATGGTGACCTCGTGCCCGGCGGTGCGGGTGAGGTACGCGGCCAGCTCGGTGCGGAGCTCGGCCGCGTCCCGGTCGGGGTAGCGGTTGAGGTGCCGGGCGGCCTCGGCGACGCGTTCGGCGATGCGGGCGACGAGGGGCTCGGGCAGGGGGTAGGGGTTCTCGTTGGTGTTCAGGCGTACGGGCACGTCGAGCTGGGGGGCGCCGTACGGGGACTTGCCACGCAGTTCGTCCCGGATGGGGAGGTCGTCAATACCGGTCACTGGCCTCGCGGAACCTTCCAGTCGAAGCGCGCCTTGACGGCCGCGCCGTGCGCGGGCAGGTCCTCCGCCTCGGCGAGCGTCACCACGTGCGCGGCGATCTCGGCGAGGGCGTCGCGGGTGTAGTCCACGATGTGGATGCCGCGCAGGAAGGACTGCACCGAGAGCCCGGAGGAGTGGCAGGCGCAGCCGCCGGTGGGCAGCACGTGGTTGGAGCCCGCCGCGTAGTCGCCGAGCGAGACCGGGGCGTACGGGCCGACGAAGATCGCGCCGGCGTTGCGCACCCGCGCGGCGACCTCGGCGGCGTTCTCGGTCTGGATCTCCAGGTGCTCGGCGGCGTAGGCGTTGACGACGGCGAGGCCCTGCTCGATGCCGTCGACGAGCACGATGCCGGACTGGCGCCCGCTCAGGGCGGGCAGGATGCGGTCCTCGATGTGCTTGGTGGCCGCCACCTGGGTGGCCAGTTCCTTCTCGACCGCTTCCGCGAGCTCCTCGGAGTCGGTGACGAGCACCGAGGCGGCCAGCGGGTCGTGTTCGGCCTGGCTGATGAGGTCGGCGGCGACGTGCGCCGGGTCGGCGGTGTGGTCGGCGAGGACGGCGATCTCGGTGGGGCCGGCCTCGGCGTCGATGCCGATGCGGCCCTTCAGCAGCCGCTTGGCGGCGGCGACCCAGATGTTGCCGGGTCCGGTGACCATGGTGGCCGGACGGCACTCGTCCGTGCCGTACGCGAACATGGCGACGGCCTGGGCCCCGCCCGCGGCGTACACCTCGTCGACGCCCAGCAGGGCGCAGGCCGCCAGGATGGTGGGGTGCGGCAGGCCGCCGAAGCCGGCCTGGGGCGGCGAGGCCACGGCCATGGAGCCTACGCCGGCCTCCTGGGCCGGCACCACGTTCATGATCACGGACGAGGGGTAGACGGACCGCCCGCCGGGCACGTACAGCCCGACGCGGTCGACGGGCACCCAGCGCTCGGTGACCGTGCCGCCGGGCACGACCTGGACGGTGTGGTCGGTGCGGCGCTGTTCGCGGTGGACGAGCCGGGCGCGGCGGATGGACTCCTCCAGCGCGGCCCGCACGGCCGGGTCCAGCTCCTCCAGAGCGCGGGTGATCGCCTCGACGGGCACCCGGACGCGCTCGATCCGCACGCCGTCGAACCGCTCCGCGTAGTCGATCAGGGCCGCTGTGCCGCGATGATGCACGTCGTCGCAGATGGGCCGCACCTTTTCCAGGGCGGCCGCGACGTCGAGCTCGGCACGGGGCAGCAGGTCGCGGTCGATGCCCTCGGCAGGGAAGGCAGCACCGCGCAGATCGATTCGGGAGATCACGCGATCAATTGTCTCAGACCCGTCCCGCCACACGGCTCCCTGTACCACCCACTGATACGCGCCCCCAAGAGTTGATCTCTATCTGACCGAGGACGGACAATCGGCCTCGCCACGGTGTTCAACCGGTCACCCGGGGGGAATGGGCCCCGTACGAGGTCGTACGGACGGGGCTCCCCATGCCGTGGAGGCCAGGGGAGGGAGGGGAGACCGTGACCGAGCCACCCGAGGGCGAGCCGCCCACCGGGCTGGAGCTCACCGCCGTCGAGCGGGACATGTGGCAGGCGTTCCGCAACGGCAGCACCCTCGATCTGCGCAGCCCCTCGCCCGGGCACAACGACCCCGCCGGCCCGCAGGTCTGGGGCCCGGAGCGCAGCGTGCGCGCCCGCGTCGTCGCCCTGCTGCTGCTCCACGGCCCGGCCGCCCACCCCGGGCGTGTCGCCGCGCTCAAGCTCAACGGCGTGCGGGTCACCGGCACCCTCGACGTCGCGGGCGGGACCGTCGTGCCGTACGTCGAGATGCACAACTGCCGCTTCGACGAGCAGCTGCTGCTGCCCGAGAGCAGCTTCACCACGCTGCGCCTGGTCGGCTGCGCGATGCCCCGCCTGGAGGGCGCGCGGATCCGCACCGAGGGCGATCTGCACCTGCCGCGCTGCGTCGTCCAGCACGGCATCCGGCTGACCGACGCGCACATCGGCACCGACCTGCTGCTCAACCAGATGGTGGTGCGCCGGGACCGGCGGGGGCTGTCCATATCCGCCGACGGGCTGACGGTCGGCCAGGACCTGCAGGCCGAGATGATGCGCTCGCACGGCGAGATGAGCCTGCGCGGCGCGACGGTCGGCGCCTCGCTGAGCCTGCGCGGCTCCACGCTCAACAACCCCTACGGCCGGCGTGCCCTCAACGCCCCCCAGCTCACCGTCGAGCGCACGCTCTACCTCACGGCCGCCGGCATCGGCGGCCCCCGCTACGGAGGCGGCGCCACTCCCCCGTACGGCATCACCCTCGACGCCCCGGAGCAGCGGGCGCAGCTGCGGCGCTTCGAGTGCCTGGGCGGAGCACGGCTGGACGACGGACGGTTCGGGGACGCGGTGGACCTCAGCCAGGCCCGGTTCGTGATGGAGGCGGACCAGGAGCTGTCGCTGCGCCGCGTCCAGACGCCCGAGCTGCGCTTCCTGGGCGAGAAGCAGCAGCGCGGGCGGGTGGTGCTGTCCGGGGCGCGCGTGGCCAATCTCGTCGACCGCTACGACAGCTGGCCGGGCCCGGGCGGGCTGGTGATGGCCGGGTTCTTCTACGAGCACCTGATACCGGTCGGCCACTTCCCGCTCGCCCGCCGCCTGGACTGGGTGGCCGCGGCCACCCCGGAGTACGCCCCGGAGCCGTACGAACGGCTGGCGGGCGCCCTGCGCGTCAGCGGCGAGGACGCGGAGGCGCGAGCGGTGCTCCTGGCCAAGCAGCGCCGCCGGCGCGAGACGCTGCCGCCGGCCGGCAAGGCGTGGGGATACCTCCAGGACTGGACGGTGGCGTACGGGTACCGGCCGGGGCGGGCGGCGGTGTGGATGGCGGTGCTGTGGGCGCTCGGAGCGCTCTACTTCTCCTACCGCCCGGTGCCGGCCCTGAAGGAGGGCGAGGGCCCGCAGTGGGACGCCGCGCTGTACACCCTTGACCTGCTACTGCCGGTCATCGACCTGGGCCAGGGCACCGCCTGGCGGCCCGGCGGCGGCACCCAGTGGGTGGTCGCGGCGCTCACCCTGCTCGGCTGGGTGCTGGCCACGACGGTGGCGGCGGGGGCGTCCCGGCTGCTGCGCCGGCAGTGAAATCCCCGAACCGGTCGGCTGTCAGGCCATTAGGCTTACCGGCCGTGACCACCGCGCGCCTTCCCCTCTTTCCGCTGAACTCGGTGCTGTTCCCGGGGCTCGTGCTCCCGCTCAGCATCTTCGAGCAGCGGTACCGCGCGCTGATGCGCGACCTGTCGAAGCTGCCCGACGACGAGCCGCGCCGCTTCGGGGTGGTCGCCATCCGCGACGGCCACGAGGTGGCGCCCAGCGCGCCGGGCCTGCCCGACGAGGCCCGCCCGGAGCCCGGCCCCGCCTCGGGCTTCGGAGCCGACCCGATGAAGGCCTTCCACACCGTCGGCTGCGTCGCCGACGCGGCCACGATCCGCGAGCGCCCGGACGGTACGTACGAGGTGCTGGCCACCGGCACGACCCGCTTCAGACTGCTGTCCGTCGACAGCTCGGGCCCGTACCTGACGGGCGAGGTGGAGACCGTCGAGGAACAGCAGGGCGACGGGGCCGGGGCCCTCGCCTCCGGGGTCGTCCGGGCGTTCCGGGCCTACCAGAAGCGGCTGGCCGGGGCGAACGAGGCGTCGCTGGCGGGCCGGGCGGAGCTGCCCGGCGAGCCCCAGGTGCTCTCCTACCTGGTCGCGGCCGCGGCGGTGCTGGACACCCCGGTCAAGCAGCGGCTGCTGCAGGCCCCCGACACCGCCTCCCGGCTGTCGGAGGAGCTGCGACTGCTGCGTGCGGAGACCGCGGTCATCAGCAAGCTCCCCTCTCTGCCGGCCGTCGAACTCACCCGGCGGCCCACCAGCCCCAACTGAGCCGACGGGACGAAACCTTGCCGAAGAAGCCCAGGAAGCAGCAGACGGCGGGGGCGACGCCCGCGATCGTCGCCCTGGAGAAGGCGGGCACCGCCTTCTCGGTGCACGCCTACGAGCACGACCCGGCCGCCGCCTCCTACGGCGAGGAGGCCGCCGAGGCGCTCGGCGTCGAGCCCGGCAGGGTCTTCAAGACGCTGGTGGCCGATGTGGACGGCACGCTGACCGTGGCCGTCGTGCCGGTGTCCGGCTCGCTCGACCTCAAGGCCCTGGCGGCGGCCGTGGGCGGCAAGCGGGCGGCGATGGCCGACCCGGCCGCCGCCGAGCGCACGACGGGGTACGTGCGGGGCGGGATCTCCCCGCTCGGGCAGCGCAAGCGGCTGCCGACCGCGCTGGACGTCTCCGCGAGCTCGCACCGGACGGTCTGCGTCTCGGCCGGACGGCGCGGCCTGGAGGTCGAGCTCTCCCCCGGTGACCTGGCACTTCTGACGGGCGCGGTCATCGCCCCGATCGCCCGCGGCTGAGCCGTGGCCCGCGCCCGGGCTGGACGGATGTCCTTCCCTTCGCTACGACCAAGGGGCGGGCCGCCGTCCGTGCGACCCGCCGGGGAGGGACCGCCCATGTCGAAGCGCACCCGAAAGCGCCGCTGGCGGCTGAAGAAGGGCCGCGCCAACCACGGCCGCAGGCCGGCGTAGGTCACGTCCTCAAGCGCCGGAGCCGGCCTGTCGGGGCAGCACGCAGCCTGTCCGGCGCTTGAGGCCACTCAGCCGCGGCGGGGTGGGGTGGGGGTTTGCCCCTGCCCCGCCCTTTCACCGTTTCTTGTCCTCAATCGCCGGACGGGCTGGTTTTACTGGCCCGGACGGGCTGGCTTTACCGGCCCCGGGCGGGCCGGCCTTACCGGCCACGAACGAGCCTGGCCTTACCAGCCACGGACGAGCTCGCTAATACCGGCCCCGAACAAGCCGGCCTTACCGGCCACGGGCGAGCTGGCCTACCGGCCACGGACGGGCTGGATTAACCGTCCCCGGGCGGGCTGACTTTACTGGCCCCGAGCGAGCTGGCCTTACCGGCCCCGAGCGAGCCGACCTGACCGGCCACAGACGGGCTGGCTCTACCGGCCGCCAAACGAGCTGGCTTTACCGGCCCTCGAACGAGCCGGCTCTACCGGCCCCGAACCAGCCGGCCTTACCGGCCACGGACGGGCTCGCTCTACCGGTTCTGGCCGGCGCCGGGGTCCGGGGGTGCCTCGGATCCGCCCCACGACAGCACCGGCTCGGGGTCGCGCGGCCCGAAGAGTGCCGTCAGTCCCAGGTGGGCGCCCATCGCCGCCAGCGGCCACGCCAGTAGCGTGCCCTTGGCCGCCAGCTTCAGGGGGGCGTCGAAGACCACGCCCTTGCCCACGGCCCGGGCGTGCGCGGCCACGTCGGAGGACGGGCCCAGCCAGACGCCCAGCCGCCAGCCGACCACCGAGGCCAGCAGGGAGCCGGCCGCGAGGCCCACTACCAGGGCGATGCCGCCGGCCCGGCGCAGGAGGAAGACCACGGCCGCGCTGAGCGCGCCGAACGCCAGGCCCAGCACCGCGAACCAGCCGTCCGCGCCGATGGCCTGCTCGCCCTCGGTGTTCCTCAGGTAGACGGCCTTGCCGTCGGAGATCAGCGGCACCCGCGGAGCGAGCCACACCCACAGCAGCCCCAGCAGCACCCCGGCCACCGTGACGACCGCCATGACGACCGCGCCTTCCCGCAGCTCGGTGCGTACCTCCTGCGCCCGGGCCGCGGCAGCGTCCGCGTCCGTGTCCGCGACCGCTTCCGCCCCCGTCGTGTGCGGCAGCTCGCCGCCCGGCGAGGGCTGGGGCTGCGGGGGCCCGGAGTCGGAGGATGAGGAGTTGCCCTGCGGCGTCAGCGGTGCGGTCACCTTGCCATCGTGCCAGGCGGACGCGGATGCCCGGGCGGCAGGAGGGTCGCTGCGGCGCGTCACCGCACGGCCGCCCGGCGGTAGGCCCATGTGGCCACGGCCAGCGACACCACGCCGACGGCCGCGCACACCCCGAGGTCCGCGGCCACCAGCAGCCAGTCGGGGTGGGCGTCGAAGCTCCGCGCCAGCGCCTCCACGCCGTAGGTGGACGGCAGCAGGTCGCGCGCGTATGCGATCGGCGCCGGCATGCGGGACGCCGGCAGCACGCCCAGCAGCAGCGCCGCCGACATGCCCAGCTGACCGCAGAGCGTCGCCAGCTCCTGGCGCGGCGCGAGCAGCCCGAGCGCGGCGCCGAGCCCGGCGAGGGCGGCGCCGGACAGCGGGACCACCGCGACCAGCACCCACAGGTGCGTCAGCGACAGCTTGAACAGCACGCTGCCCACCACCGCCGTCACGACCGTGCCGGGCGCGGTGAACGAGGCGTACGCCCCTGCGGCCCCCAGCACGACGGCCGCCGGCGGCACCGGCAGGGTCGCGTAGTGGTCGAGGCCGCCGCTGGCGCGCAGCTGGCCGAAGTACTGGGCGAGGAGGTTCAGTGCGACGAACGCGACGACCAGCACGCTGGACCCCGCCACGACGGCCCGCGCCTCGTCCCCGCCGTCGACGACGCCGCGCATCAGGATCATGATCCCGACGGACTGGAAGGTCGCCACGAACAGCAGCGGGATCCGCGCGACGCGGGCGCGGGAGAGCTGCGCGCGGTAGACCGCCGCCAGCGCGGGCAGCAGTCGCGCCCGCGGGGCCAGCGGGGCGGCCCCCTCGCCGTCGGGCCACGGCTGGGCCCCGCCCTGGGCCCGGACCTTCCCGGGTACCGCCTCTGCGGATACGGCACTCACGCGGCACAGCTCCTGTTCGGTACGGCCTTCGCGCGGCGCGGCGGCTCGCCGGCGCCCCTCATGCCTTGACCAGCCCCTGGGCACGGCCGCCGCCCAGCGCCAGGTAGACGTCCTCCAGGCTCGGCGTGGCGAGCGTGAAGTCGTCGAGCGCGGCGAAGGCGGGACCGCCGGTCACGGCGGCGACGGCGGCGCGGGCCTCGGCGGGTGCGAGCCGCAGCGACCACCGGCGGCCCGTCTCGCGGGCGGCGCCGCGCAGCGCGGCGACCTCCGGGACGTCGAGCGGCGGCTCGCCGCGCCAGACGAGTTCGACGCGCACCTCGTCCCCGACGAGCTCCTTGAGCCCGGCCGGGGTGTCGCAGGCGATGATCCGTCCGTGTTCCAGCACCGCGACCCGGTCCAGCACGGTCTCGGCCTCGATGACGTTGTGGGTGACGAGCAGGACCGTGGTGCCGCGCTCGGCGCGCCGCCGGTCCACGGCGGCCCACACGGCCCGGCGGGCCACGGGGTCCATGCCGGTGGTCGGCTCGTCCAGGACGAGCAGGGGCCGCTCGCCGACCAGCGTGGCGGCGAAGCAGGCGAGGCGGCGCTGGCCGCCGGAGAGCTTCTTCAGCGGACGGCCGGCGAGGGCGGTCAGCCCGAGTTCGTCGATGACGGCGTCACGCTCGGCGCGGGCCGCGCGAAGGTCGAGACCGCGCAGCCGGCCGGTGGTCTCGGCGGCCAGGGACACGGTCAGCTCGTCCAGGGCGCTGGACTCCTGGCCGAGGTAGCCGACGAGGCGGGAGGCGCGCTCGGGGTGGCGCACGAGGTCGTGGCCGAGGAGCTCGACGCTGCCCTGGTCCGGGCGCAGCAGGCCCGTGAGCTGGCGTACGAGCGTGGTCTTGCCGGCGCCGTTGGGGCCGAGCAGGCCGAAGATCTCACCGCCCCGGACCTCGAGGTCGATGCCGTCGCTGGCGCGTACGGCGGCCGCGGCGGGGGTGCCGCGCCGGCCGCGCGCGGCGGGGTAGGTCTTGACCAGGCCGCGCACGATGCACACCGTGCCGCCTTCGGCTTGCCGCGGGGGGGTGCCCCGCTCGGCCTGTTTCCCTACCGTTCTCACGAGCTATGAGGGTACGCGCCGTGGTGCCTGCCACTTGCTTCGGGGCACGCTTGCGGCGGTTCGGCACGGCCGGGCCGCCCGGCGGGTGCCGATCACCGTCGCGGCGGGGAAGGAGCCCCGGTGCCGTCAGTCCCCCGCGGGTGCGTGTTCGGCGGCGGTGCGGGCGTCGATCTCGCGCCAGAAGCCGGCGCGGATCGCGTAGCGGTCGTGCTCGTCGATCTGGTCGTCCTTGTGGGCGAGGAGGCCGAAGCGGGCGGCGTAGCGCAGGAGCTCGCCGTCGATGCGGTGCGGGATGCGGGGGTACTCGGTGGACAGGTGCTGCAGGTGGACGGAGTCGGTGATGCGCTCGGTCCAGCGGCGGGCGAAGACCTGGCCGACCTCGAAGGGATCGCCGCCGACGGTGGTGATGTCCTCCTCGCGGTCCGCCCAGCGCTGCTCGGCGCTGGTGAGCTGGGCGAGCATGGGCAGGCAGGCGGTTTCGGGGGGCTCCCCGAGGCTGTTGCCGGCGCCGCGCTCGACCCAGCCCTTGTCCGAGGACCAGCGCAGTGTCGCGCTGGGGGAGCCGGTCTGCCCGTTCGACGCGGCCGGGGCGTTGGCGGGCTGGGGCGACGGGCCCGCGGGGCCGCGCCCCAGGACGGCGAGGTCCTTGGGGGTGGGCACGCCGCGCGCGGCGGGGGCCTCCGTGCCCCGCTCGGTGCCCGGGCAGGCGGAGGCGGCCGACGGCCGGGAGCTGCCGTTGCGCTCGGCGTCCGGCCGGGCGTCCGCCGTACAGCCGGCGGCGGCGGCCGCCGCGGCGGCCGCGGTCTCGGGGAGCGGCGCGGAGAGGATCGCGGCGATCTCGGGCCGGGGGGCGGGCTGCGGGGCGCAGATGCCGGTGAGCTCCTTGGCCCGTACGGCCCGGGTGATCCACGTGCGGTCCAGGACGCGGCGCTCGTCGGCCTCGGCGACGAGGTCCTCGGACTGGTTGTAGTCGCCGTCGGCGGCCTGGACGGCCCACAGGTGGACGGCGACGCCGTGTTCCTTGGCGGACATCAGGCCCGGGAGGAGGTCGCCGTCGCCGGTGACGAGCACGATGTCGGAGCAGGCGCGGTTGCGGGCGAGCTCGGTGAGCTCGGCGTGCATGGCCGCGTCGACGCCCTTCTGGGCCCAGCGGCCGTCGCTGCGGGTCAGGGCGCCGAGCCGCACGGTGACGCGGGACATCACGCGCAGCCGGCGGTGCTCGGGCTGGGGCACCCGGTCGGGGGCGCCGTCGAACCAGTAGATCCGCAGCAGCGGCCGTTGGGTATCGGCCTCGGCGCGTTCGCGCAGGCCTTGGATGAGGGTCGCGTGGTCGACGGTGATGCGGGACCGGGCGGGTTCCCCGGCCAGCAGGCTCGCGGCGGCGCCCAGCAGATACCCGGCGTCCACCAGGACGACGCAGCGGTCCACGTTCCACCCTCTTTCCCTGAGTTCAGAAGTGCGGTCGCCCCCCGGCACAGGCGTGCCCCGGTCTCCTTGGCTTTCCCAGGAGTCTGCCCGACCGCGCGGGGGTTATCAGTCCGAACTGGATCTTCGGCGTGGCGGATACGGGCCACGGCCGATAAGTACCCCTGTCACCCACGGTAATTACCCGAAATGCACGTTTGGCCGGTGCGTGGGAGGGTGAACCGAGGGGGTCGTCCGGATGTGGAGGCACTTGAGCATGGCCAAGAACAAGAACCGGAAGCAGCCACAGTCGTCGAGTGCGGCCGAGCGCGGACAGCAGCAGGCCAAGAGGTCATCGATGGAGTCGCAGACGGAGCAGCGGCAGTCCCAGGTCACCCCTGCCGACGTCGCTCACAAGGGTCGCCAGAAGCGCTTCGGCCACAACTGACCGGCGCTTGGATGCGTTTGAGGGGCGCGCCCGCCTGAAGCGGGCGCGCCCCTCGGGCGTTCTCCGGGGCCGGGAGCGGGCTCAGCCCGCCAGGCAGGACGGGCCGAGCAGCTGCTTGAGGTCACCGAAGAGCGCCGGGTCGGGCGTCACCCGGTGCCGGTCCAGGCGCAGCACGGTCGTCTTGCGCGCCCCCTGGAGCTTGATGCGGACCTCGGTAGAGCCCCGGTGGTGGGTGAGCACCTGGCCGAGCCGCTCCACCAGGGGCGGGGTGACCTTCACGGTGGGGATGGTGATGATCACGGGCGCGTTGGTGCCGGCGTTGGACAGGTCGGGGACCATCAGCTCCATGGCGACCAGGCGGGGGATGTCCTCGCGCTTGTCGAGCCGCCCCTTGACGAAGACGACGGCGTCCTCGACGAGCTGGGTGGAGACCAGCTGGTAGGTGGCGGGGAAGAACATGCAGTCGATGGAGCCGGCGAGGTCCTCGACGGTGGCGATGGCCCAGGCGTTGCCCTGCTTGGTCATCTTGCGCTGCAGGCCGGAGATGATGCCGCCGATGGTGACGATCGCGCCGTCGGCGTGCTCACCGCCGGTGAGCTGGGAGATCGAGGCGTCGGCCTTGTCGTTGAGGACGTGCTCGATGCCGAAGAGGGGGTGGTCGGAGACGTAGAGGCCGAGCATCTCGCGCTCCTGCGCGAGCAGGTAGGACTTCTCCCACTCGACGTCGGAGAACTCCACGTCGAGCCCGAAGCCGGGCTCGCTGCTGTCCTCCTCGCCCATGCCGCCGAAGAGGTCGAACTGTCCCTCGGCCTCCTTGCGCTTGACCTGCACCACGTTGTCGATCATCGGTTCGTAGTGCGCGGTGAGGCCCTTGCGGGTGTGCCCCATCTCGTCGAAGGCGCCGGCCTTGATCAGCGATTCGACGGTGCGCTTGTTGCAGACGACGGCCTCGACCTTGTCGAGGAAGTCGGGGAAGGAGGTGTACTTTCCCTTGGACTTGCGGCTGCGGATGATCGAGTCGACGACGTTGGCGCCGACGTTGCGGACGGCGGTGAGGCCGAAGAGGATCACGTCGTCGCCCTGGGCGGCGAAGTTGGACTCGGACTCGTTGACGTTCGGCGGGAGCACCTTGATGCCCATGCGGCGGCACTCGTTGAGGTAGGTCGCCGACTTGTCCTTGTCGTCCTTGACCGAGGTCAGCAGGGCGGCCATGTACTCGGCGGGGTGGTTGGCCTTGAGGTAGGCGGTCCAGTACGTGACCAGGCCGTACGCCGAGGAGTGCGCCTTGTTGAACGCGTATCCGGCGAAGGGGACCAGCACGTCCCACAGGGCCTGGATGGCCTCGTCGGAGAAGCCCTTCTTCTTCGCGCCTTCCTTGAAGAAGACGAAGTTCTTCGCCAGCTCGTCGGGCTTCTTCTTGCCCATCACCCGGCGGAGGATGTCGGCCTCGCCGAGCGAGTACCCGGCGATGATCTGCGCGGCCTTCTGCACCTGCTCCTGGTACACGATGAGGCCGTAGGTGACGCCCAGGACCTCCTTGAGCGGCTCCTCCAGCTCGGGGTGGATCGGGGTGATCTCCTGCTGGCCGTTCTTGCGCAGGGCGTAGTTGGTGTGCGAGTTCATGCCCATCGGGCCCGGCCGGTACAGGGCCGAGACAGCGGAAATGTCCTCGAAGTTGTCGGGCTTCATCAGGCGCAGCAGCGAGCGCATGGGGCCGCCGTCGAACTGGAAGACGCCGAGTGTGTCACCGCGGCAGAGCAGTTCGTACGTGGTGGGGTCGTCCAGCGGGATGGCCAGGAGATCGATGTCGGCGCCCTTGTTGGCCTTCACCATCTTGACGGCGTCGTCCATGATCGTGAGGTTGCGCAGGCCCAGGAAGTCCATCTTCAGCAGGCCGAGCGACTCACAGCTCGGGTAGTCCCACTGGGTGATGGTCACACCGTCGGAGTGCCGCACCCAGACGGGGACGTGGTCGGTGATCGTCTCGCTGGACATGATCACACCGGCCGCGTGCACACCCATCTGCCGGACCAGGCCCTCGACGCCCTTCGCCGTGTCGATGACCTTCTTGACGTCCGGCTCGTTCTCGTACATCCCCCGGATCTCGCCCGCCTCGCCGTAGCGCGGGTGGCTCGGGTCGGTGATGCCGTTGAGGTCGATGCCCTTGCCGAGGACGTCGGCGGGCATGGCCTTGGTGAGCCGGTCGCCCATCGCGTACGGGTAGCCGAGGACGCGGGCGGAGTCCTTGATCGCGTTCTTGGCCTTGATCTTGCCGTACGTGCCGATCATGGCGACCTTGTCGGCGCCGTACTTCTCGGTGACGTACCGGATCACCTCACCGCGCCGGCGCTCGTCGAAGTCGATGTCGACATCGGGCATGGAGATGCGCTCGGGGTTGAGGAACCGCTCGAAGATCAGTCCGTGCTCGATCGGGTCGAGGTCGGTGATGCCCATGGCGTACGCGACGATGGAGCCGGCCGCCGAGCCCCGGCCCGGGCCGACCGCGATGCCGTTGTTCTTGGCCCACATGATGAAGTCGGCGACCACGAGGAAGTACCCGGGGAAGCCCATCTCGATGATGATGCCCATCTCGTACTCGACCTGCTTGAGCCGGTCCTCCGGGATGCCGCCGGGGTAGCGCCGGGCCATGCCGCGCATGGTCTCCTCGCGGAACCAGGTGACCTCGGTGAACCCCTCGGGCACATCGAACTTCGGCATCAGGTTCCGCTCCTGGAACCAGCCCTCGGTGTCGATCTGGTCGGCGACCAGGCGCGTGTTGGCGCAGCCCTCCTGCCAGGCGTCGGAGGAGTCGATGGCGTACATCTCGTCCGTCGACTTCAGGTAATAGCCGGTGCCGTCGAACCGGAAGCGGTCCGGGTCGGAGAGGTTCTTGCCGGTCTGGATGCAGAGCAGGGCGTCGTGCGCGCTCGCCTCGTGCGCGTAGGTGTAGTGGGAGTCGTTGGTGACCAGCGGGGGGATGCCGAGCTTCTTGCCGATCTCCAGCAGGCCGTCGCGGACCCGGCGCTCGATCTCGATGCCGTGGTCCATCAGCTCCAGGAAATAGCGGCCCTTGCCGAAGATGTCCTGGTAGTCGGAGGCGGCCTTGAGCGCCTCGTCGAAGTGGCCGAGCCGCAGCCGCGTCTGCACCTCGCCGGAGGGGCAGCCGGTGGAGGCGATCAGGCCCTCGGACCACTGGGAGATGGTCTCCTTGTCCATGCGCGGCCACTTGGTCAGCCAGCCCTCGGCGTACGCGTCGGAGGACAGCCGGAAGAGGTTGTGCAGACCGGTCTTGTTCGCCGCCCAGATGGTCTTGTGCGTATAACCACCCGAACCGGAGACATCGTCGCGCTTCTGGTGCGGCTGGCCCCACTGGACGCGTCGCTTGTTGCGCCGCGACTCGGGCGCCACATACGCCTCGATGCCGATGATGGGGGTGACGCCCGCCTTCTTGGCCTGGTGGAAGAAGTCGTACGCGCCGTGCAGGTTGCCGTGGTCGGACATGGCGATATGCGTCATGCCCATTTCATTGCAGGCATTGAACATGTCCTTGAGCCGCGCGGCACCGTCCAGCAGCGAGTACTGGGTGTGGACGTGCAGGTGCGTGAAGGGCGGCTTGGCCACGATGGAAGACCTCCGGCGGGGGGCAGCGGGTCGGCGGGGACAGTTTTGAAGGTTACCGGCCCCCACCGACAGCCGCGGGCACGCGCCGGTAGCCTCGGACGCCTACGGACGGCAGCACATCTGTCCGCCCGATGCCCCTCCCCCAGCCACCGCTGGGGGTGCCCCCACCAGGAGGACCCAGCGATGGCGCTCGAGCACGACCGGGCCACGCAGCGCGGCGAGGAGATCCTCGCCGTTTTCGACACCGCTTTCGGTGAGCTGCTGGCGGCCGACCCGGCCGCCTTCCGGGTCAAGTTCCGGAAGATGGCCGCTTCCGCCTTCGCCTTCTACCGGGGCACGGCCTGCCTGTTCTACTCCGACCTGGACCACGAGCGCGACGCCGGCCCGTACCTGGACGACCGGACGAGCCGGGTGTGGATCCACGGCGACCTGCACGCCGAGAACTTCGGCACGTACATGGACGCCAACGGCCGCCTGGTCTTCAACGTCAACGACTTCGACGAGGCGTACGTCGGCCCCTTCACTTGGGACCTGAAGCGCTTCGCCGCCTCCCTGGCGCTGCTGGGCTACACCAAGGCGCTCAGCGACGAGAAGATCAGCGAGCTGGTGCGGATCTACGCCGCCGCCTACCGCGAGCGGATCCACGCCCTCGCCTCGGGGGCCAAGAGCGCCGACTTCACCGAGCTGCCGCCCTTCACCCTGGACACCGCCGACGGCCCGCTGCTGGGCGCGCTGCGCGAGGCCCGGTCGATGACCCGCTTCGGGCTGCTCGCCACGATGACCGAGATCAGGGACTTCGAGCGGCGCTTCCTGGGCGACGACGGCGCCATCGAGCTGGACGCGGCCACCCGCTACAAGATCCTCGCGGCCTTCGACGGCTACCTGGAGACCCTCCCCGACACCAGCCTGGCCCGGCCGGACTCCTACCGCGTCAAGGACGTCGTCGGCCGTCGGGGCATCGGCATCGGAAGCGCCGGGCTGCCCTCGTACAACATCCTCCTGGAGGGCAACAGCGACGCCCTGGAGAACGATGTCGTCATCTACATGAAGCAGGCGCAGACCCCGGCGGTCTCCCGGCACATCACCGACCCGCAGGTGCGCGGCTACTTCCAGCACGAGGGCCACCGCACGGTGATCTCCCAGCGGGCGCTGCAGGCGCACGCCGACCCGTGGCTGGGCTGGACGGAGCTGGACGGCAGCGGGCAGCTGGTCGCCGAGGTCTCCCCCTACGCCGTCGACCTCGACTGGTCGGACATCGACGACCCCGCCGAGATCGCCACCGTCGTCGCCGACCTCGGCCGCGCCACCGCCACCATGCACGCCGCCGCCGACGACCAGAGCGGCCACTCGCTGGTGCCCTTCTCCACCGAGCGCGCCATCGACGCCGTCATCGCCGCCGACGAGGAGGGCTTCGCCGCACTGCTGGTCGACTTCGCCCACAGCTACGGCGCCCGGGCCCGCGCGGACCACCAGATCTTCGTGGACCTCTTCCGCAACGGCCGGATCCCCGGCCTTTAGCCGGGGCTCACCGCGCGGCATGGCAGACTCGGCCCTCATGGACATATCGGCGGCACGGCTGCGGGCGCTGCGCGCGGCGCTGTTCACAGCGCTGTGCGTGCTGCTGTCCGCCGCCTCGCACGTGCTGCTGTCCGGCAGGGCCCTGCCCGCCCCGGCGGTCGCCGCGGCCGGCGCGGCCGTCTTCGCGCTCGCCTACGCCCTCGCGGGCGAGGAGCGCGGCTTCTGGCGCATCGCGGCCCTGCTGGTGCCCCTGGAGCTGGTCTCGGGAGCGCTCTTCACCACCGGGCAGGACACCTGCTACGGCGGCGCCGGGCACCCGGCCCCGGGGGCGCTGAGCTGGCTGTGCGGCGCGAGCATGGGCGGGCCCCTCGCGGGGCTCGCCGCCCCGGGCACGGCGCCCTGGCTGCTGCTCGCCGGACACATCGCGGTGGGCCTGCTGGCCGCCGCCTGGCTGCGCCGCGGCGAGGCGGCGCTCGGCAGGCTGCTGCGCGCCGCCGCGGTGGCCGCCTTCCGCCCGCTGCTGCTGGCCGCCGCCGCGCTCGGCGCCGGTGCCCGCCAGGAGGGCGCGCCCGTACGGCCCGTACGCCCCGCGCGCACGGCCCGGCCGCGCGCACCGCTTCTCCACTCCGTCGTCCGGCGCGGACCACCGCTTCGCCCCGTCCTCGGCTGAGCAGTAGAGAACAGTTCGCACCAAGAGCACCACGGAGAAGCATCACCATGAGCAAGCGCAACCAGTGGGAGAACAAGCAGACCGCGCGCGAGCGGCTGCGTGCCGAGCGCGAGGCCCAGGCGAAGAAGGAAAAGGCCCGCCGCCAGTTCGTCGTGGCCGGCGCGGTGGCCGGCGTCCTGGCCGTCGCGGGCGGCATAGCCTACGGCGTGAGCCAGGCGAGCGGTGGGGGCAGCAGCAAGAGCACCGACTCCACGTGGAAGGCCGCGGCGGACAAGAGCCTCGTCAAGCCCGCCAACACCGGCGGCGACAAGGGCACCGAGATCGTCGTCGGCAAGAAGGACGCCAAGCACACCCTGGAGATCTACCAGGACATGCGCTGCCCGATCTGCTCGGTCTTCGAGCAGAACGTCGGCGGGACGATCGACAAGGACGTCAAGGACGGCAAGTACAAGGTCGCGTACCACGTCGGGACCTTCCTCGACCGCAACCCGCAGATCGCCGGCACCGGCTCGAAGAACGCGCTCAGCGCGCTCGGCGCCGCCCTGAACGTCAGCACCGACGCCTTCAGCGCCTACAACAAGGCGCTCTACTCCAAGGCCAACCACCCCGAGGAGACGAAGGACGAGTTCGCCAAGGACGACGTCCTGCTCAAGGTCGCCCAGCAGGTCCCCGCTCTGAAGGGCAACGCCGAGTTCGAGAAGAACGTCAAGGACGGCACCTTCGACAAGTGGGCGCTGGAGGTGTCCGACTCCTTCGACAAGGCCAAGGACGTCACCGGCACGCCGACCCTGAAGGTCGACGGCAAGAAGCTGGAGGTCCAGACGGCGAACGGCAAGGGCGTCCCGATGACCCCGCAGCAGTTCACCCCGGCCATCGACGAACAGCTCAAGTAGCCGCCCCTGCCGCTCCCGGGCGGCACCGGCGACCGTCCCCTCGGCGATGCCGAATCGAGACGCGACACGCCACGGATGCCGTGGCAGACTTCGGCGTCATGGAGGGGACGGGAGCCGGCTACAGGGCAGTGCGCGCCGCGCTGTTCACCGCGCTGTGCGTCACCCTCTCCGCGGCCTCCCATGTGCTGCTGTCGCGCATGCCGTTGCCGCTGTCGACCATCGCCGTGCTCTCGGCGGTGTTCTTCGCCCTCGCCTACGCGCTCGCCGGCCGTGAGCGCGGCTACGGGTCGATAGCCGCGCTGCTCGTCCCGCTGGAGCTGGCCGCCGACACGGTCTTCACCGCCGGTCAGCACGCCTGTTACGGGCAGTCCGGCGGCCCGGTCGCGGGACCGCTGCGCTCGATGGGCGTCGATCTGGTCTGCCGGGGCGGCGACTTCGGCACCCCGCTGGCCCGCGTGGCCGCCCAGGGCGGCTCCAACCCCCTCGCGAGCAGCGCCGCCCCGCACTCCGCCACCCCCTGGCTGCTGCTCGCCGCGCATGTCGCGGTCGGGATGGTTGCCGCCGCCTGGCTGCGGCGCGGCGAGGTGGCGCTGACCCGGCTGCTGCGGGCGGTGGCCTCGTTCGCGTTCCGGCCCCTGCTGGCGGCCGCCGCGGCGCCCGGCGCGTACACCCGTTCCCAGGGCACGCCCCCGCGGCCCGTACGCGACACCCTCCCGGCCCGCGCGCTGCCCCTTCTCGGCCACTCCGTCGTACGGCGGGGACCGCCGTTGTGCCCGGCATCCCGCTGAGCACACCACCGGTTCCCTTCCCGTACCCCCACGGAGCGACATCATGAGCAACCGCAACAACCCGCAGAACAAGGCCGCCGCGCGCGAGCGGCTGCGCGCCGAGCGCGAACGCCAGGCGAAGAAGGACAAGACGCGCCGTCAGCTCCTGGTCGCCGGGGCGATCGTGGCCGTCCTCGCGATCGCGGGCGGCGTCGGCGTGGCCCTCACCAAGGCGACCGACGGCAGCAAGAACAACAAGGTCAGCAGCGAGGACTGGGAGACGGCCGCCGGCAAGCGCGACTTCAAGCAGCCCGCCAACTCCACCGGCGACAAGGGCACCACGGTCGCCATCGGCAAGCAGGACGCGAAGAACACCCTCGAGGTCTTCGAGGACATGCGCTGCCCTGTCTGCTCGGGCTTCGAGCAGAACGTCGGCGAGAGCGTCCTGAAGGACATCAAGGACGGCAGGTACAAGGTGCAGTACCGGATGGGCACCTTCCTTGACCGCAACCCGATGATCAAGGGATCGGGCTCGAAGAACGCGCTGAGCGCGCTGGGCGCGGCCCTGAACGTCGGCCCGCAGGCGTTCCTGGACTACAAGAAGGCGCTGTTCGACAAGAAGAACCACCCCGACGAGCGGGACGACGCCTTCTCCGACGACGCCAAGCTCCTCTCCATAGCCGGGGAGGTCAAGGAGCTCAAGGGCAACGCCGCGTTCGAGAAGGACGTCAAGGACGGCACCTACGACAAGTGGGCGCTGGAGATGTCCGCCAGCTTCGACACCTTCGTCGGGCAGGGCAAGGATCTCCAGGGCACCCCGGGCCTCAAGCTCAACGGCAAGGTCCTGGCCAACCAGCAGGGCCAGGCGCCGCAGGTGGCGGAGGAGTTCAACTCCCTGGTGGAGAAGTCGCTCAAGAAGTAGCCGCCCGGCGCGCGGAGTTGTCCGCGCGCCGACGGGTGGGCGAACACTCGGGATTTCGCCCGCCCGTGGCCTTACCGCCGGTCCTACCGGCCAGTAAAGTGACGGCTCGTGACATTCCACCACATATCGCGCCGCACTGCCGTTACGGCCGCCGCGGCCTCCGCCACCGCCGCCCTGCTGCCGCTGGCCTCCGCTCCGGCCGCACTGGCCGACTCCGCTGCCCCGGCCGGCTCCCCCTCCGCCTTCCTGCACGGCGTCGCCTCCGGTGACCCGCTGCCCGACGGCATCCTGCTGTGGACCCGCGTCACACCCACCCCCGACGCCGTGCCCGGCTCGGGGCGCGGACCGGCCGTCGAGGTCACCTGGGAGGTGGCCGAGGACGCCGCGTTCGCCCGGGTCGTCGCCCGGGGCACGGTCACCGCGTCCGCCGCCACCGACCACACCGTCAAGGCGGACGTGCGCGGGCTGCGCCCCGCCACCGGCTACTTCTACAGATTCACGGTCGCCGGCGGCGCACAGAGCATGCACTCCCCCGCCGGCCGCACCCGCACGGCCCCCGCCCGCGGCGCGGCCACGGCAGGCATCCGCTTCGGCGTGGTCTCCTGCGCCAACTGGGAGGCGGGCCACTTCTCCGCGTACCGCCACCTCGCCGACCGCCGCGACCTGGACGCGGTCTTCCACCTCGGCGACTACATCTACGAGTACAAGTCCGGCGAGTACCCCGCCGCCAAGTACGTCGTGCGCCCGCACGCCCCCGCCCACGAGATCGTCACCCTGGCCGACTACCGCACCCGCCACGGCCGCTACAAGACCGACCCCGCCCTCCAGGCCCTGCACCACGCGCACCCCGTCGTGGCCATCTGGGACGACCACGAGTTCGCCAACGACGCCTGGACCGGGGGCGCGGAGAACCACACGCCCGGCGCGGAGGGCGACTGGGCGGCGCGCGTGGCCGCGGCCAAGCAGGCCTACTTCGAGTGGATGCCCGTACGCCCCTCCGTCGAGGGCACCACCTACCGCCGGCTGCGCTTCGGCACCCTGGCCGACCTGCACCTGCTGGACCTGAGGTCCTTCCGCTCACAGCAGGCGAAGGCCGGCAGCGGCGAAGTGGACGACCCCGAGCGCACGATCACCGGCCGTGCCCAGCTGGACTGGCTCAAGGAGGGCCTGGCGGCCTCCGACACCACCTGGCGGCTCGTCGGCAACCCCGTGATGATCTCGCCGGTGGCCTTCGGCGCCCTGCCCGCGCACCTCCTGGAGCCGCTCGCCGAACTCCTGGGGCTGCCGGCGGGCGGCATCACGATCAACGCCGACCAGTGGGACGGCTACACCGACGACCGGCGGGAACTGATCACCCACCTCGCCGACCGCGCCATCCGCAACACCGTCTTCCTCACCGGCGACATCCACATGGCGTGGGCCAACGACGTGCCGAAGAAGGCCGCGACCTATCCGCTGTCCTCGTCGGTGGCCACCGAGTTCGTCGTCACCTCCGTCACGTCCGACAACCTCGACGACCTGCTGCACGTGGCACCGCACACGGTGTCCCTGGCCGCCGCCACGGCCATCAAGGCCGCCAACCGGCATGTGAAGTGGCTCGACATGGACTCGCACGGCTACGGCGTCCTCGACGTGACCGCCGAGCGGGCCCAGATGGACTACTACGCCCTGTCCGACAAGAGGGACCCGGCCGCGACGTCCTCCTGGACCCGCTCCTACCGCACCCGCTCCGGCACGCAGCGCATCGAGCGCGCGGACGCCCCGGTGCGCTGACACGGGGCGCCGCCCCGGACTCCGGTCCTCAACCGCCGGACGGGCTGGCTGTGCTGTGTCCTCGATCGCCGGACGGGCTCGTATGGAGCCCGTCCGGCGATCGAGGCGGGCCAGGGGCTCGTCCCACCGGTCACGCCTGCGCGAGCTCCGCCAGGAAGCCCAGCGCGACGGCCCACGTGGTCCCGGCCGCCTCCGCGTCGTAGTCCGCCAGCTCCGGGTCCGTGAAGATGTGCCCCGCACCGTGGTAGCGGTGGACCTCCACATCCGCACCCGCCCGCTGCATCCGCAGGTACCACGCGTTGAGCCAGTCGTGCGGCTCGAAGGGGTCCGGGTCCGCCACGTGCAGCTGTACGGGCAGGCCGTCCACCGCCGCGTCCTCGGCCAGGTCGGACGTGCCGTGCAGGAGCAGCAGCCCGCGCGCCTTCTCGTCGCCCAGCGCCAGGTTCTGCGCGATGGAACCGCCGAGCGAGAACCCCGCGTAGACCAGACCCCGGTCCGACAGCGGCGCGGCGGCGGTCACGGCGCGGCGCAGCAGCTCCTCCCGGCCGATCTCGTCCTTGATGGCCATGCCGTCCTCGACGGTCTCCGCCGTCCGTCCCTCGTAGAGGTCCGGTACGTGCACCTCGTGCCCGGCCGCGCGCAGCCGCTCGGCGGCGGCGTGGACCGCGGGGCGCAGCCCGTAGGCCGAATGGAACAGGAGAATCGTGGTAGGGGACGCCACTGGGGTCACTTCCTTAAAGCTGTGGGAGCACCTCCCAGCGTGAGCTGGGGAAGCGTGGAACCCATCGTGCCAGTTACGGTCGGAAGGGGCGCCCACCGCACGGGGCCCGCCCGGGCCCGAGCCGCAGGCAGGAGCGGAGCTGCCCATGGAGCACATACTGCGTCCCCTGGCGGTCCTCGGCGGGGCCGTCCTGATCACCCTGATCGCCGGCTGGGCCGCCGATCAAACCGTGCGCCGGATCGGCGCCCGGCACCCGGAGACCCCGCTGTGGGGGCTGCTGGCACGCTGCCGGATGCCGCTGCGCGTGGTGCTGTGCACGGCACTGCTGCGCGCGGGCTACCGCTCGGCCGAGCTGCCCGAGGAGCACGACGCCGCGGTGGAGCAGGTACTGAACCTGATACTGATCGGGGCGTGCGCCTGGCTGGCGGTCCGGGTGGCCACGGCGGTGGTGGAGTCCGGCTACGCCCGCTACGCCGCGGGGGCCCAGGACCCGGCCCGGGTGCGCCGGGTACGGACGCAGGTGACGCTGATCCAGCGGGTGGTCACGGCCGCGGTGAGCGTGGTGGCGATCGCGGCGATGCTGCTGACCTTCCCGGCCATGCAGGCGGCGGGGGCGTCGGTGCTGGCCTCGGCGGGCGTGATCGGGATCGTCGCGGGCATCGCCGCGCAGTCGACGCTCGGCAACCTCTTCGCCGGGCTGCAGATCGCCTTCGGCGACATGGTGCGTATCGGTGACACGGTGGTGGTCGAGGGCCAGTGGGGAACGGTGGAGGAAATCACGCTCACCTATCTGGTGGTGACCACCTGGGACGAGCGGCGCGTCACCATGCCGGTGTCGTACTTCACCAGCAAGCCGTTCGAGAACTGGTCGCGCAGCAACCCGCGGATGACCGGCACGGTCTTCTTCCACCTGGACCACTCGGCCCCCATGGACCTGATGCGCGACCGGCTCCACACGGTGCTCAAGGAGTGCCCGGAGTGGGACGGGCGGGCCTGGTCCCTGGTGATCACCGACACCACCCCGTCCACCATCCAGGTCCGGGCGCTGGTCACCGCCAAGGACCCCGACGACATCTGGACGCTGCGCTGTGTGGTGCGTGAGGCACTTGTGGCGTGGCTGCGGCGGGAGCACCCGTACGCGCTGCCGCGGATCAACACCGCGACCGCCCCGGGCCTGGAGGAGGCCCCCGACCGCCGGCAGACCCCGCCGACCGGCGAGGACATCGGCCCGGGACCGGGCACGACGTAAGGGGCGGCGGCCGGAGCCAGCCGCTTCAGAACCCGCGCAGGGTGGGTTCGTCAAGATGCCGCAGCACCCGGTCCACCACCTCCGGGTCCACCCCCGGCTCACTGCGTGCCGTCAGCACCTCGCGCCGCGCCGCCGACAGCAGCTCCCCCTGCACCCGCTGGAGAGTCCGCAGCCGCTCCACGCGCTGCGCGTGTGCCTCGCGGCGCTCCTCGTCGACCATCTCCGGGCTGATCCGGGCACCCATGTCGTAGGCGCGCCGGCCGAGCAACTCCATCATGTCCTCGGGAAGATCCTCTTCCTCCACGATCTGCCACAGGCGGTGCTTGGCCGCCTTCGCCGCCCGGGCGGCCAGTTCCCGCTCCAGCTCCCGCCTCGCGTCGGAGTCGGCACGCACCCCCAGCGCCTTGACCAGCCAGGGCAGGGTCAGGCCCTGGACGACGAGGGTGGCGATGATGACGGCGAACGCGATGAAGAGGATCTCGTCACGGGCGGCGAAGGGGGTCTTGTCGTGCATGGTCAGCGGGAGGGCCAGGGCGAGTGCCACGGTGGCCACACCGCGCATCCCCGACCACCACGTCACCACCGTCTCGCGCCAGCTCAGCAGGATCTCCTCGTCGACGTCCCGGCGCTTGTGCAGCTTTCTGGCCAGCCACGCGGCGGGCAGCAGCCACAGCAGCCGTACGCCCACCACCACCGCGACGACGGTGCCGCCGATGCCCAGCATCTCGCCCCAGCGGCCGGAGGCGGTGCTGATGGCGTTGTGGAGCTCCAGGCCCACCAGGCCGAAGGCCGCGCCGGTGACGAGGGTGTCGACGACCTCCCAGAAGGTGTGCCCGGCCAGCCGCCCCAGGACGTCGTCGGGATCCGTCGCGTACTCGGCGAGGAAGAGCGCGGTGGTCAGCACCGCGAGCACGCCGGAGCCCTTGAACTCCTCGGCGAGGACGTAGGAGACGAACGGCACCAGCAGGGTGAGGCCGATCTGGAGCGTGGCGTCCCCGAGGACGTCCATCAGCCGCTTGGTGGCCCAGCCGAGCGCGAGGCCGACCGCGACGGCCACCACGGCGGACAGCACCAGCGCGCCGACCGCCTTCGGCAGCGAGAAGCTGCCGCTGACGGCGGCCGCGACGGCCACGTGGTAGAGCACGATCGCGGTGACGTCGTTGAAGAGCCCCTCGCCCTCCAGGATGGAGACCAGGCGCCGCGGCAGCCCCAGGGAGCCCGCGACGGCGGTGGCTGCGACCGGGTCGGGCGGGGCCACGAGCGCACCCAGCGCCACGGCGGCGGCCAGCGAGATCCCGGGCACGATCGCGTTGGCGACGGTGGCGACGGCCGCGGTGGTGACGAAGACGAGCGCGACCGCCAGCAGGAAGATCGGCCGCCGGTTGGCCGCGAACTGCCGCCACGAGGTGCGCTGGGCGGAGGCGTAGAGCAGGGGCGGCAGCACCAGCGGGAGGATGAACTCCGGCGGGATGTCGACGTTGGGCACGAACGGCAGCAGCGCGAGGACGATCCCGCCGATCGTCATCAGGACCGGGGACGGCACCCCCAGCCGGTCCCCCAGCGGCACCGTGACCAGCGCCCCGAGCAGCAGGACGAACAGCAGGGCGAGCTGGTCCACGGATACCCTCCGGGTGGGTCGGTGCGGTGGAACAGACCTCCAGCCTGCCTCACTCGCTCCCTACCCGCCCCACGGGGCCCGTTACGAGCTCTCGGCCCGCACCGTGTCCAGGGCGTGCTGCAGGTCGTCGGGGTAGGCGCTCTCGAACTCCACCCAGCTGCCGTCACCGGGGTGCTCGAAGCCGAGCCGCATGGCGTGCAGCCACTGGCGGGTGAGGCCCAGCCGCTTGGCGAGGGTGGGGTCGGCGCCGTAGGTGAGGTCGCCGACGCAGGGGTGCCGGTGGGCGGCCATGTGCACGCGGATCTGGTGCGTGCGGCCGGTCTCCAGCTTGATGTCGAGGAGGCTGGCGGCCCGGAACGCCTCGATGAGGTCGTAGTGGGTGACCGACGGCTTGCCCTCGGCGGTGACCGCCCACTTGTAGTCGTGGTTGGGGTGGCGGCCGATGGGGGCGTCGATCGTGCCGCTCATCGGGTCCGGGTGGCCCTGGACCAGCGCGTGGTAGCGCTTGTCGACCGTGCGCTCGCGGAACTGCTGCTTGAGCAGGGTGTAGGCCCGCTCGGACTTGGCGACCACCATCAGACCGGACGTGCCGACGTCCAGACGGTGCACGATGCCCTGGCGCTCGGCGGCACCGGAGGTGGAGATGCGGTATCCGGCGGCGGCGAGCCCGCCGATCACGGTGGTGCCCGTCCAGCCGGGGCTGGGGTGGGCGGCCACGCCGACCGGCTTGACGATCACGACGATGTCGTCGTCGTCATGGACGATCTCCATGCCCTCGACCGGCTCGGCGACGATCTGCACCGGCGCGGGCGCCGCGGGCATCTCGACCTCGAGCCAGGCGCCGCCGGTCACCCGGTCGGACTTCCCGGCCTCGGCCCCGTCGAGCTGGACCTTGCCCGCGGCCGCCAGCTCGGCCGCCTTGGTGCGGGAAAAGCCGAACATACGGGCGATCGCGGCATCGACGCGCTCGCCTTCGAGGCCGTCGGGAACGGGAAGGGCGCGGATCTCGGGAATGGTGCTCACCCGTCGAGTATGACGGACGGGCACGGCGCCCCTGTCCAGGGCCTTCCCGCGCTCAGTCCTTGTGCACGGTTCCGTCCGGGTCCAGGCCCCGGAAGGAGAGGATGACGATCAGGAAGCCACCGCACACGATCGCGGAGTCGGCGAGGTTGAAGACCGCGAAGTGGGCGGGGGCGATGAAGTCCACCACGCCGCCCTCGAAGCCGCCGGGCGAACGGAAGAGCCGGTCGGTGAGATTGCCGAAGGCGCCGCCCAGCAGCAGGCCGAGCGCGATCGCCCACGGCAGGCTGTAGAGCTTGCGGGCGATGCGGGCGATCGCCACGATCACGGCGGTGGCGATGACCGTGAAGACGATCGTCATCGCCTCGCCGATGCCGAAGGCCGCGCCGCGGTTGCGGATCACCTCGAACTGGAGCCAGGTGCCGATCACCTGGATCGGGTCGTGGTGCTCCAGCTGGGCCACCACGAGCAGCTTGCTGCCCAGGTCGAGGAGGTAGGCGAAAGCGGCCACCGCGAGCAGCACCGCGATGCGCCGCCTGCCCCCGGCTCCGCTCTTCCCGCCGGCCGTCGCCGTCGCCCCGGTGGGCCCGGTGGGCTCGGTGGGTCGTCCGGCCTGTTCCGCCTCAGTCACGTGAGTCCCTGGATGTCGTCCCTGCTGGCTGAGGACGAGGGTACGGCACGCGGTGCCGGGAGGTTCAGCGACGTTCCTGCCGCTGCTTGCACTCCACGCACAGCGTGGCCCGGGGAAACGCCTGCATACGCGCCTTGCCGATGGGTTTGCCGCAGTTCTCGCAGAGGCCGTACGTACCGGCGTCCAGGCGCTCCAGCGCCCGCTCGGTCTGTTGCAGCATCTCGCGGGCGTTGGCGGCCAGGGCCAGTTCGTGCTCCCGGGTGATGTTCTTCGTGCCGGTGTCCGCCTGGTCGTCGCCGGCGCCGTCGCCCGAGTCGCGCATCAGGCCGCTGATCGCCTCCTCCGAGGCCGCGATCTCGGCCCGCAGCCGCAGGACCTCGTCCTGCAGCCCGCTGCGGGCCTCGGTCACCTCCTCCGGTGACCAGGGTTCCTCACCCGGTCGTACGGCCAGCTCTCCCGGCCCCGCAGCGGCCGTGCGCGCTCCCGGCACCTTGTTCGCGGTCTTCTTCGCAGCCACGATCCTGGCTCCCGTCTCCTCAGCGGGCACCGCCGTGGGGGCCGGTGCGGACTTCTCGGCCGTGCCGGCCGTTTCGGCCGGGGCGGCACTCTTCCCTGCGCCCTTCCCGGCGGACGCAGCTCCGGCCACCGTGGCCTCCCCGCCGGTCGCGCCCCCCACCGCCGCCCCCTTCCGGACGCCCGCGGCACGGGCCACCGTGGCAGTCTTCCCCGCCGCGACGCTTTTCTCCGCCGATGCCGACTTTTTGGCCGGTGCCGGTTTTCCACGGGGGGCCGCGGCTGTGACGGGGGCCGCGGCTTTGCCGGAGGCTGCGGCTTTGCCGGGAGCCGCTGCTTTGGCGGGAGCCGCCGCCTTGGCAGGAGCCGCCGCCTTGGCAGGAGCCGCTGCTCTCCCAGAGGCCGCTGCTTGGGCGGGGGCCGCGGCCTTGCCGGAGGCTGCCGCCTTGCCGGGCGCCACCGCTTTCCCGGGGGCTGCTGCTTTGCGGGGGGCCGCTGCTTTGGCGGGAGCCGCTGCTTGGGCGGGGGCCGCCGCTTTGGCCGAGGCCGCGGCCTTGCCGGGGGCTGCTGCTTTGCGGGGAGCCGCTTCTTTGGCGGAAGCCGCCGCTTTGCCGGAGACCGCGGCCTTGGCAGGAGCCGCTGCTCTCCCAGAGGCCGCTGCTTGGGCGGGGGCCGCGGCCTTGCCGGAGGCTGCCGCCTTGCCGGGCGCCGCCGCCTTGCCGGGCGCCGCCGCCTTGCCGGGCGCCGCCGCCTTGCCGGGTGCCGCCGCTTTGCCGGAGGCTGCCGCCTTGCCGGAGGCTGCCGCTTTGGCAGGGGCCGCCGCCTCGGCAGGTGACGGCTTCTTGGCGGCCGCCTTCCCGGCGGGAGTCGCCTTGGCCGGGGCCGCCGCCTTGCCGGAGGCCGGCTTCTTGGCGGGGGCCGCCTCTCTGACGGCCGGCTTCCGGGCCGAAGCCACCTTCTTGGCAGCCGCCTTCTCCGCAGGTCCGCCCCCGGCGGGTGCGGCCTTCTTACCGGCAGCCCTCGCGGCGGACGCCGCCTTGGCGGGAGTGGGTCTCTTGGCCGGCGCGGCCTTCGCCGCAGGCGCCCGCGCAGGGGTCCGCTTCTTCGGGGCGGGGGTCTTCGGCGTCGTCTTCTTCGCGGGCGCAGCCTTGCCGGCAGGCTCGTCCTTCCCCGACGGGGACCGCTCGGCGGAGGACGCCTTGCCCGCCGACGCGGGCTTCTTCCTGGCAGCGGCAGCACCGGCGGCGGCAGGCTTCTCCGACGGCGCGGCCCTCTGGGCCGCCCCGGTCCTCCTCGCCGCAGAAGCGGCAGTGCGCTTCGCCGCCGACTTCTCCGCCATGGCCGCGACCCCTTCACATTTTATGATCTTGCGCGCACATCGTGCGGGAACGATAAATCGGCTCACGGCACGCAGCAACGGGGCTCGCCGGTCTCCGCCGTCGTGCCCCGCCTCCGGCCCCGTAATCGGTGGGCTGGCGTCCGCTCGGGCCCGTACACTGGGCGGCAGCGAGAGGCGTGGAAGGGACCAGTAGCGTCGTACGCAGCCATGAGCGACCCGGGGACGGTGCGAGCCCGGGGGTGTGCGCGGCGTGAAGATCAGCCCGGAGCCGCCGGAAGAACGCCCCGAGGGGTCAGTAGAACCGGCATCGCGATCCCAATGAGGGGGCCGGAGGCATCCGCCTGCGGCCAAGGAGGGTGGTACCGCGGGAAGCGCAGCGCAGAGCGCGTTCTCGTCCCTCCGACGGACAGCGCAAGTGACGTCCCGCCGGAGGAAGCCGATGACGCAGTACCGCCAGGTACCCGCACAAGTGGATCTGCCCGCGCTCGAGCACGCCGTGCTCGAATTCTGGCGCGAGAGCAAGACCTTCGCCCGCACCCTCGAACAGTCCGAGGGCCGCCCCGAATGGGTCTTCTACGAGGGCCCCCCGACCGCCAACGGCATGCCCGGTGCGCACCACATCGAGGCCCGCGTCTTCAAGGACGTCTTCCCTCGCTTCCGCACCATGCAGGGCTACCACGTCGGCCGCAAGGCCGGCTGGGACTGCCACGGCCTGCCGGTCGAGCTCGCGGTCGAGAAGGAACTCGGCTTCAACGGCAAGCAGGACATCGAGAAGTACGGCATCGCCGAGTTCAACGCGAAGTGCCGCGCGTCCGTGACCCGGCACACCGACGCGTTCGCCGAGCTCACCACCCGCATGGGCTACTGGGTCGACCTGGACGACGCGTACCGGACCATGGACCCCGAGTACGTCCAGAGCGTCTGGTGGTCGCTGAAGGAGATCTTCAACAAGGGCCTGCTGGTCCAGGACCACCGCGTCGCCCCCTGGTGCCCCCGCTGCGGCACCGGCCTGTCCGACCACGAGCTGGCGCAGGGCTACGAGACGGTCGTCGACCCGTCCGTCTTCGTGCGCTTCCCGCTGACCTCCGGCCCGCTCGCGGGCGAGGCGGCGCTGCTGGTGTGGACGACCACCCCGTGGACGCTGGTCTCCAACACGGCCGCCGCCGCGCACCCCGATGTCACGTACGTCGTCGCCACCGACGGCAACGAGAAGCTGGTCGTCGCCGAACAGCTGCTGGAGAAGGCCCTCGGCGAGGGCTGGACCGCCACCGGTCAGTCGTTCACCGGCCGCGAGATGGAGCGCTGGGCCTACCGCCGCCCGTTCGACCTGGTCGAGCTGGAGGGCGCGAACTTCGTCGTCAACGCCGAGTACGTCACGACCGAGGACGGCACCGGTCTGGTCCACCAGGCCCCCGCCTTCGGTGAGGACGACCTCAGGACCTGCCGCGCCTACGGCCTGCCCGTGGTGAACCCGGTCCGCCCGGACGGCACGTTCGAGGAGGGCCTCGGCCTCGTCGGCGGCCAGTTCTTCAAGAAGGCCGACGAGAAGCTCGTCGCGGACCTCTCCGAGCGCGGCCTGCTCTTCAAGCACGTCGCGTACGAGCACAGCTACCCGCACTGCTGGCGCTGCCACACGGCGCTGCTGTACTACGCGCAGCCGTCCTGGTACATCCGGACCACCGCGATCAAGGACCGGCTGCTCCAGGAGAACGAGAAGACCAACTGGTTCCCGGAGTCCGTCAAGCACGGCCGCTTCGGCGACTGGCTGAACAACAACATCGACTGGGCGCTCTCCCGCAACCGCTACTGGGGCACCCCGCTGCCCATCTGGCGCTGCGAGGAGAACCACCTCACGTGCGTCGGTTCGCTGGCCGAGCTCACCGAGCTCACCGGCACCGACCAGAGCGGGCTCGACCCGCACCGCCCGTACATCGACGACGTCACCTTCACCTGCACCGCCGAGGGCTGCTCGCGCGCGACCGTCCGCGTGCCGGAGGTCATCGACGCCTGGTACGACTCCGGCTCGATGCCGTTCGCCCAGTGGGGCTACCCGCACAAGAACAAGGAGCTCTTCGAGCAGCGCTACCCGGCGCAGTTCATCTCCGAGGCCATCGACCAGACCCGTGGCTGGTTCTACACCCTGATGGCCGTCGGCACGCTCGTCTTCGACAAGTCGTCGTACGAGAACGTCGTCTGCCTGGGCCACATCCTCGCCGAGGACGGCCGGAAGATGTCCAAGCACCTGGGCAACACCCTCCAGCCGATCCCCCTGATGGACCAGCACGGCGCCGACGCCGTCCGCTGGTTCATGGCCGCCGGCGGCTCCCCGTGGGCCGCGCGCCGCGTGGGCCACGGCACGATCCAGGAGGTCGTCCGCAAGACGCTCCTCACCTACTGGAACACCGTCGCCTTCCAGGCCCTCTACGCCCGTACGTCCGGCTGGGCCCCCTCGGCCGCCGACCCGGCGCCGGCCGGCCGGCCGCTGATCGACCGCTGGCTGCTCAGCGAGCTGAACGCACTGACCGACCAGGTCACGCAGGCCATGGAGGCCTACGACACCCAGCGCGCCGGCAAGCTGCTGTCGTCCTTCGTGGACGACCTGTCCAACTGGTACGTGCGCCGTTCGCGCCGCCGGTTCTGGCAGGGCGACGCGGCCGCGCTGCGTACGCTGCACGAGGTCGTCGAGACCGTCACCCGGCTGATGGCGCCCCTGGTGCCGTTCATCACCGAGCGGGTGTGGCAGGACCTGGTCGTCCCGGTCGACCCGCAGGCCCCGGACTCGGTCCACCTGGCCACGTGGCCGAAGGCCGACGCGGCGCTCATCGACCCGGCGCTGTCACAGCAGATGCTGCTCGTCCGGCGCCTGGTCGAGCTGGGCCGCGCCACCCGCGCCGAGTCCGGCGTCAAGACGCGTCAGCCGCTGTCGCGCGCGCTGGTCGCGGCGGCCGGCTTCGAGGCGCTCGGCGAGGAGCTGCGCGCCCAGATCACCGAGGAGCTGAACGTCTCCTCGCTCGCCTCGCTCTCCGAAGTGGGCGGCTCGCTGGTCGACACGACGGCCAAGGCCAACTTCCGTGCCCTGGGCAAGCGGTTCGGCAAGGGCGTCCAGGCGGTGGCCAAGGCCGTCGCCGCGGCGGACGCGGCGGCTCTCTCGCTCGCGCTGCGCGAGGGTACGGCCTCGGTGGTCGTCGACGGTGAGACCGTCACGCTCGGCCCGGACGAGGTGATCATCACCGAGACCCCGCGCGAGGGCTGGTCCGTGGCCTCCGACTCGGGCGCCACCGTGGCGCTCGACCTGGAGATCACGCCGGAGCTGCGGCGTGCGGGCCTCGCCCGTGACGCCATCCGCCTGATCCAGGAGGCCCGCAAGAACAGCGGCCTGGACGTGGCGGACCGGATCGCGCTGCGGTGGGCGTCCACGGACGCCGAGACCACGACGGCGCTCGACGAGCACGCGTCGCTCATCGCGGACGAGGTCCTGGCGACGGACTTCGCTTCCGGCGAGGGTGACGACACGTTCGGGGAACCCTTCACCGACGAGGGCCTCGGACTGACGTTCCGCCTCCGTAAGGCCTAAGCAGACGGGTGACCCCCCGGCGCGCTCCGCGCCGGGGGGTTTCGTCTGCCATGACGCTGCCGGGCGATCGGGGGCGGGAGCGTGGCCGAACCGGCCGCCGAAGGCGCGGGCACACCAATGGGCCGGGCCCCTGGGATCACCCAGGGGCCCGGCCCATTGATGCCGACGGCTACGCGGCCGTCAGTTGTCGTCCTCGTCGATCAGGAAACCCCGCATCGGCGAAGGCGCCTGCATCGGCTGCTGGCCCTGCGGCCGCACCGGTGCCATCGGCTGGGTCATCGCCGGCGACATCTGCTGCTGACCGCCGTACGACGGGGCACCCGTCGACGGACCGCCGTGGCCGCCCATGGTCTGGTTGCCACCCATGGAGTTGCCCCCCATGGAGTTACCGCCCATGGAGTGGCCGCCCATGCCGGCACCGGCCGAGGCCATCGACCCGCTCATCGAGGGGGCCGGCGGCAGCGACGCGGTCGCGGGCGTCCGCGGCGGGGCCAGCGAGTCGTCCGCCTGGTTCTCCAGCTGACGCAGCTGGCTCTCCAGGTAGGACTTCAGGCGCGTGCGGTACTCGCGCTCGAAGCCGCGCAGGTCCTCGACCTTGCGCTCAAGCGTGGCGCGAGCGGACTCCAGGGAGCCCATCGCCACGCGGTGCTTCTCCTGCGCGTCCCGCTCCAGGGCGTCCGCCTTGGCACGGGCGTCCCGCTCCAGACCCTCGGCACGGCTGCGGGCCTCGCCGACGATCTTGTTGGCCTCGGAACGGGCCTCCGCGATCGCCTGATCGGCCGTCTGCTGCGCGAGCGAGAGGACGCGGGCCGCGCTGTCACCGCCGGGACCCTGCCCCGGCTGCGGCATCTGCGGGCCACCCATGGGGCCGTTCTGCTGCATGGGGTTCTGGCCCATGGGACCGTTCTGCTGCATGGGGTTCTGCCCCATAGGTCCGTTCTGCCCCATGGGTCCGCCCATCGGGCCACCCATCGGACCGTTCTGTCCCATCGGGCCGGGACCGTGCGGACCCTGGGGACCGTGGCCGTGTCCGCCTGGGCCGGCCGGCAGCTGCGGGGCACCGCCCGGAAGCTGCGGCGGGCCACCCATCTGCTGCTGGTTCGGCGGCACCGGCTGCGGGCCGGATATGGCGGCGGGCACCGGAGCGCCAGGTCGTTGCTCCTGGGGCTCGGGCTTGCGCATGGCCTGCTGCTGGTTCTGCGCGGCGGCGCGCGTCGCGGCGGCCAGCTTGGCGCGCAGGTCCTCGTTCTCCCTGAGCAGGCGGGTCAGTTCGGCCTCGACCTCGTCGAGGAAGGCATCGACCTCGTCCTCGTCATAGCCTTCTCGGAGGCGGACGGTCGTGAACTGCTTGTTCCGCACGTCCTCGGGGCTCAGCGGCATCTCTTCTTCACCTCAACGTAGTCGTCGGCAATCGGCAAGACCGTATCGTTCACAGCCGCGTTCACAGCCGGCTCACGACGGTGATCAGGATGTAGACGATGATCATCAGTACGAAGAAGGACAGGTCGAGCGCCACGCCCCCGAGACGCAGCGGCGGGATGACCCGCCGCAGAAGCTTGAGTGGCGGATCGGTGACAGTGTAGGTGGCCTCCAGGACCACCACCATCGCCTTACCGGGTTGCCATGAGCGGGCGAACTGGAAGACGTAGTCCATCACCAGCCGGAAGATCAGCACGATCAGGAAGCAGTACAGCGCGATGTAGATCACCTGCTGTGCGATGCCCATCCCGCGCTTCCCTCTCCCCTTGCTCGTACTCGGCCTGACTGGCCGTTGTCCGGATTGCCCGGAGTTGCGTCTCAGCTCTGGTTGAAGAACCCACCCTCTGCGATACGGGCCTTGTCCTCCGCCGTGACATCGACGTTAGCAGGAGACAGCAGGAACACCTTCTGCGTCACCCGCTCGATGCTCCCGTGGAGTCCGAAGACCAGACCCGCCGCGAAGTCGACAAGGCGCTTCGCGTCGGTGTCGTCCATCTCGGTGAGATTCATGATCACCGGGGTACCTTCGCGGAAGTGTTCCCCGATGGTACGGGCCTCGTTGTAGGTCCGGGGGTGCAATGTCGTGATGCGGTAGGGCTCCCGCTCGGACACAACCTTGGGCATGATCACCGGTGCGTTCTTCTCCAGAGAGTGGCGTTCGGGTGTGATGGACGACACGGGGGCGATTCGGGCGGGTCGTCCCGTTTCCGCTACGAGCGGAGCGGGTTCGCGCTGCGCGGGCGGCTGGGCGACTCGAACCGGTTCGTCCGATTGCGTCTGTTGTGCTTGATGTGTCTGGTGCTGCCGGCGCCGGTCCGGCTCGGGCTCGGGCTCGAACTCGTCGTCGGGGTCGAACCCCGGGCCGTCATACCCATCGTCCTCCACGAGGCCGAGGTAGACCGCCATCTTGCGCATCGCGCCGGCCATTCTCTGCGTCCTCCGCTCTGTGGTGGATCGGCTCCGTCAACGGCGCCCGGATCCACGTGGTCCGCCCGCCTTTTGACGGGAATGACCATATTTTCTGCTGTGGTCCGACTTCTTGGCGACGTTACCCGAGCCGGGGTCGGACTCCGAGTACCGCCGAGCCGACACGTACATGTGTCGCACCGGCCGCCACGGCGTCCTCGAGGTCCGCGCTCATCCCTGCTGACACCATGTTCGCAGCCGGATGGGCCGCGCGCAGGTCCGTTGCGATTTCCATCAGCCGGTCGAATGCGGCCCGAGGCCTTCCCGCGTAAGGCCCGGCGAGCGGAGCGACCGTCATGAGACCCGCGGGTCGCAGCCCTTCCGCCCCCGCGATCGCGTCGGCCAGGGCCGGCACGCCGTCGGGTGCGACACCACCCCTCGCCGCCGTGCCGTCGCCGGGCTCCGCGTCGAGCGCCACCTGGATCAGGCAGCCGAGTTCCCGCCCGGCCCGGACGGCCGCCGCCGACAGCGCGGTGACCAGTCTGTTGCGGTCAACCGAGTGCACCAGACCGGCGTAATTCACCACCGACCGGACCTTGTTTGTCTGCAACTGACCGACGAAGTGCCAGGTAAGGGGCAGATCCGAGCACTCGGCCGCCTTGGGGGCGGCGTCCTGGTCGCGGTTCTCGGCCACATGACGCACCCCCAGCTCGCTGAGGAGGCGCACATCGCTCGCGGGATAGGTCTTGGTGACCACGATGAGCGTCACCTCCTCGCGCTTGCGACCGGCTGCGGCGCAAGCGGCGGAGATACGTTCCTCCACCTGGGCGAGGTTGTCCGCCAATCGGGTTCTACGGTCCGTCACAGCTCAGCCGTCCAGCCACACGTAGCTCGCGAGCCGCCCCGTGGTGCGTTCGCGCCGGTAGGAGAAGTGGTCCGCCGACTCCAGCGTGCAAACGGGGGACCTGCCGTCGACGGTGACACCCATTCGGCCCAGCTGCGCCGCGACCCCGGCCGCGACGTCCACCGCCGGGGTGCCCCGGCGGGTGGTGGCCCAGGCCTCGGGCACCGCCCCGGCGACCTCGGCGCGCATGGCATCCGGCACCTCGTAGCACAGGCCGCAGACCGAGGGGCCGATGTGGGCGAGGATCCGGGCCGGGTCGGCGCCGAGCCGGACCATCTCCTCGACGACCGCCGGTACGACCCCGGCCAGCAGCCCCGGCCGCCCGGCGTGGGCGGCGCCCGCGATCCCGGCGACCGGGTCGGCGAGCAGGAGGGGGGTGCAGTCCGCGGTCAGCACCGCCAGGGCCAGGCCCCGACGGGTCGTCACCACGGCGTCCACCGCCGGAATTCCACCCGTTCGCCCCCCTCCCCACGGTTCGTCCACCACGGCCACGTCCTTGCCGTGCACCTGGTTCATCCAGACGACCGCGGCCGGGTCGAGGCCGAGCGCCCCGGCCGCCCGCTCGCGGTTGGCCCGTACGGCCGCCGGGTCGTCCCCGACCGCGCCGCCGAGGTTGAGCTCCGCATACGGAGCGGCGCTCACCCCGCCCCACCGGTCGGTGAAGGCGAAGTGCGCGCCGCTCGCGTGTGCCACATGTTCCACGGGGGGCACTGTGTGCTGTTGCCCTATCACTGGGAGCCGCTCACCGGTTCCTTGCGGGTCACTTCAGGAAGTCGGGAACGTCCAGTTCCTCGGCCGTCGAGTCCTGGTAGGGACGCGCCGGCGGGACCTGGGGCGAGGTGACCGGGGGCGGCGGGACCTCGGCGACGGGCGACGGGTCCGCCACCGGCTCCTCGGTGCGCGGGGTGACGTTGCCGAGGCCGCCGAAGGACGGCCGCGGCGGCTCGGACGAGGCGGGCCGGCCGGCGGCCGTGGCGGCGGAGCCGCCCTCCTCGCGGCCGGAGCCGTAGGAGGAGGAACCGCCGAGCACCTTGTCACGGCTGCCCTTGGCCGGCGGCTGGCCGCCGTCGAAGCCGGCCGCGATGACCGTGACCCGGACCTCGTCGCCGAGGGCGTCGTCGATGACGGCACCGAAGATGATGTTGGCCTCGGGGTGGGCCGCCTCGCTGACCAGCTGCGCCGCCTCGTTGATCTCGAAGAGACCGAGGTCGGAGCCGCCGGAGATGGAGAGCAGGACGCCACGGGCGCCGTCGATCGACGCCTCCAGCAGCGGCGAGGAGATCGCCATCTCGGCGGCGGCCACCGCACGGTCGTCGCCGCGCGCCGAGCCGATGCCCATGAGGGCCGAGCCCGCCTCGGACATCACGGACTTGACGTCGGCGAAGTCGAGGTTGATCAGGCCCGGGGTGGTGATGAGGTCGGTGATGCCCTGAACACCGGACAGCAGCACCTGGTCGGCCGACTTGAACGCGTCGAGCACGCTCACCTGGCGGTCCGAGATGGACAGCAGCCGGTCGTTGGGGATGACGATGAGGGTGTCGACCTCGTCGCGCAGACCCGCGATGCCGTCCTCCGCCTGGTTCGCGCGGCGGCGGCCCTCGAAGGTGAACGGGCGGGTGACCACACCGATCGTCAGGGCCCCCAGCGAGCGGGCGATGTTGGCCACGACGGGCGCGCCACCGGTGCCGGTGCCGCCGCCCTCGCCTGCGGTGACGAAGACCATGTCGGCCCCCTTGAGGACCTCCTCGATCTCCTCACGGTGGTCCTCGGCGGCCTTGCGGCCGACGTCGGGGTTGGCGCCGGCGCCGAGGCCGCGGGTGAGCTCTCGGCCGACGTCGAGCTTGACGTCGGCGTCGCTCATCAGCAGGGCCTGCGCATCGGTGTTGATCGCGATGAACTCGACGCCCTTGAGACCGACCTCGATCATCCGGTTGATGGCGTTCACGCCACCGCCGCCGATACCGACGACCTTGATGACTGCGAGGTAGTTCTGCGGTGCTGCCACGTCGAAGGCCTCTCGCCTCGAGTTACGTATGCCTGGGGGCGGTTCTCAATGCCGACCCGAACCCTAACGTTGAACTTTAGGGTTACCGGTGTCACTGTTCCCTGGGTTCTCTGAAGCAGGACACTAAGTCGACAAGCGGCGCGGCTTCAACGAACACGCCGAACCTCCCGTTTTTCTTTTCACCCTATGTGATCACCCATAGCCGTAGCCAACCAGGGTGCTGGCCGGCCGTGAGCGACGTCAACTCCCGGACACTGCGGGGGCGGCGGGGGCGCTCACGTTGTAGCGCTTCGCGCCCCCCGCCGCTTTGAGCAGCGCGGTGAGCGTACGGGCCTTCGCGTCGCTCCGCTCACCACTGCCCCAGATGATGGTCCGATTCCCCGTCAGTTCGACGGTGATGGAGTCGTACGAGCGTACGCGGATCGCACGGGTGTCCCCACGAACGGGCGCAGGCAGGGCCGCTGCGACCCGGACGGCCTCACGCTCGAGCTGTTCGGTTCCGAACCGCCGGTGACTGGGCGAGCCGTCGGGCTCCACGACGAGCCGGGGCACCCCCTGAACGGGTTGATCGACTGTGGCGAACCGCACGCCGTTGCCGTCGATTTCGATAAATTTGCCGCCCTTTTCCAGCAGCGCTTTGGGCTGCCGTTCGGTCACTTTCAGACCGATTCCGCGCGGCCAGGAACGTTCGACGTCCACCGCCTCGATCCGCTGCAGCCGGTTGCGCAGCCGCTCCGCGATGGCGTCGGTGTCCACGGAGGCCAGGGGGGCGCCGAGCGGTACCTCGGCCGCCTCGCGCACCTCATCGGGCGTCAGCACCGTGTTGCCGCTGACATCCACCCGGGTGACACGCAGCCAGCCGGAGCCGTACAGGGCCCACCAGACGCCCGCGCCGAGGAGCGCGGCGGTCACGGACCACAGGATCAGTCTGCGCCGCCGCAGCGGCCGGGGGCGGGGTCTGGAGCCGCGTGGGGCGCCCTTGCCGGGCCGCCCGCCCCGGCGGGGCGGGCGGGGCGGCAGCAGGCCGGCCCGGGACCGCTTCGGCGACCTGGCCGCTCCGGCCGCCTTGGACTTCGCGTTCTTCCCGCCACCGCGCCGGGCGGTCGTCGGTCCGGCCACGCTCCCCAGCCTCCTGCTCCTACGGGCCGTCAGCCCGCTCTGCGTGCGGCAATCGCCTCGTACACCATGCCGACGAGCAGCTCGTCGGCGTCGCGCCGCCCGAACTCGGCGGCCGAACGGGACATCTCGTACAGCCGGTGCGGGTTGGACAGCACCGGGAGCACCTGGCCGAGCACCCACTCGGGAGTGAGCTCGGCGTCGTCGACCAGCAGGCCACCGCCCGCCTTGACCAGCGGCTGGGCATTGAGCCGCTGTTCGCCGTTGCCGATGGGCAGCGGGACGTAGGCCGCCGGGAGGCCGACGGCGGACAGCTCGGCGACGGTCATCGCGCCCGCGCGGCAGAGCATCATGTCGGCCGCGGCGTACGCGAGGTCCATCCGGTCTACATACGATACCGGGATATACGGCGGCATTCCGGGCATGTTGTCCACATGCGGCAGGTCGTTCTTCGGACCGACCGCGTGCAGGATCTGGACGCCGGAGCGCTGCAGCGCGGGCGCGACGGCCTGGACGACCTCGTTGAGCCGGCGGGCGCCCTGCGAGCCGCCGGAGACCAGCAGCGTCGGCAGGTTGGGGTCGAGCCCGAAGGCGGCCCGCGCCTCGGGGCGCACGGCCGCCCGGTCCAGCGTGGCGATGGTGCGGCGCAGCGGGATGCCCACGTAGCGGGCGTTGCGCAGCTTGCTGTCCGGGGTGCTCACCGCGACCGAGGCGGCGTAACGCGAGCCGATCTTGTTGGCGAGGCCGGGGCGCGCGTTGGCCTCGTGGACGATGATCGGCACGCCGAGCCGCTTGGCGGCCAGGTAGCCGGGCAGCGCCACGTAGCCGCCGAAGCCGACCACGCAGTCGGCCCGGGTGCGCTCGAGGATCTGCTCGGCGGCCTTGATGGTGCCGCGCAGCCGTCCGGGGACGGTGATCAGTTCCGGGGTGGGCTTGCGAGGCAGCGGTACGGCCGGGATCAGACCCAGCTCATAGCCCCGCTCGGGCACGAGCCGGGTCTCCAGACCCCGTTCCGTGCCGAGCGCCGTGATCCCCACGGTCGGGTCCTGCCTGCGCAGGGCGTCCGCGAGGGCGAGCGCGGGCTCGATGTGGCCGGCGGTCCCCCCGCCGGCGAGTACGACATGCACCGAAATTCACCGCTCTCCGGACGGTCGCTTCTTGACGCGCCGTCTCATCGTCTTCCATCTCACCCCAGGCTGCCGCATGGCCAGCGCCGCCCGAGCACCGGGTTCGTCGCGCGCGAAGGCGATGAGGAGCCCGATGGCGAACATGGTCGGCAGCAGGGCGGACCCTCCGTAGGAGAACAGCGGGAGCGGGACACCGGCGATCGGCAGCAGGCCGAGCACCGCACCGATGTTGACCACGGCCTGGGCCGTGATCCAGGTGGTCACACCTCCCGCGGCGTACCTCACGAAGGGGTCCTCCGTGCGTCCGGCCACGCGGATACCCGCATAGCCTAGAGCCGCGAACAGGGCGAGTACCGACAGCGTCCCCGCCAGACCCAGTTCCTCGCCGGTGATGGCGAAGATGAAGTCGGTGTGGGGCTCGGGGAGTTCGCCCCATTTCTCCACACTCGCTCCGAGCCCGGCGCCGAACCAGCCGCCGTTGGCCAGCGCATAGATCCCGTGCACGGCCTGCCAGCACTGGTCGTTGGCACCGGGGTCGGTGGCGCCGATGCACTCCAGGCGGGACATGCGGTTGGCGCTGGTCTTGATGAAGAGGACGGCCAGCGCGGCCGTGACACCGAACACTCCGGAGAAGAGCCTGGTGGGGGCGCCCGCCACCCACAGCAGGCCGAGCAGTACGACGGTGAGGACGACGGTGGTGCCCATGTCGCCGCCCAGCATGATCAGGCCGAGCAGCAGGAAGGTCACCGGCACCAGCGGCACCAGCAGGTGCTTCCACTGCGTGAGCAGTTTCTTCGACTGCTTGCGGGCCAGCAGGTCGGCGCCCCACAGGACGAGCGCGAGCTTGCCGAACTCGCTGGGCTGCAGCTGGAAGGGGCCGCCGAGGGAGATCCAGTTGGTGTTGCCGTTGATGGTCTCGCCGATCCCGGGCACCTGGACCATGCAGAGCAGGACGACCGAGACCGCGAGCAGTGGATAGGCCAGGGCGCGCAGCAGCCTGACGGGCGTTCGGGCAGCCGCGAGCAGCAGCACGGTGCCGATGGCGGCGGCCAGCAGCTGCTTGCGGAAGAAGTAGCTGGGCGCCAGGCCGTTCTGCAGCGCCTTGATCTGGGAGGCGGAGTAGACCATCACCAGGCCGAGGACGGTGATCAGCAGGGAGCCGCCGAGCACCAGGTAGTACGCGGTCAGCGGGCGGTCCCAGGCGCGCCTGGCACGGGCGTGCAGACCCCGCAGGCCACCGGGGCCGCCGCGCGGGCGCCGCGGGCCGCCGGTGGTCCCCCGGACGGCCGGGCGGGGCGCCCGGGCGGGGCGGGTGCGCGCGGCGGGGCCGCGCAGGGCCGTCCACGCGCCGCTCGCAGCGGTGTCGTCGGCGTGCATCCGGGTGTCCCCTCCGCTGGTGTCCGCGCCACCGGCCCGCGCCGTGGGGACCGGCGGCTACTCGTCCGTGCCGCGTCCGGCGGCCAGGGCCCGTACCGCCTCGGCGAAGGCCTCGCCGCGCTTGTTGTAGTTGGTGAACATGTCCATCGACGCGCACGCCGGGGCCATGAGAACGGTGTCTCCCGGACCGGCGATCCGGGCCGCCTCGCGCACCGCCGCGGCCATCGCCCCAGTGTCGGTCCGCTCGAGGTCCACCACCGGGACATCCGGGGCGTGTCGCGCCAGCGCTTCCCTGATCAGCGCCCGGTCGGCCCCGATGAGGACGGCGCCGCGCAGCCGCTTTGCCGAGGCGGCGACCAGCTCGTCGAACGTGGCGCCCTTGGCGAGACCGCCCGCGATCCACACGATGGACTCGTACGCCGCCAGGGACGCCTGGGCGGCGTGGGTGTTGGTGGCCTTGGAGTCGTCCACGTAGGCGACGCCGTCGACGTCGGCGACGTGGGCGATGCGGTGGGCGTCGGGCCGGAAGGCGCGCAGCCCCTCCCGTACGGCCGCGGCCTCCACGCCGAAGGCCCGGGCGAGGGCGGCGGCGGCGAGGGCGTTGGCGATGTTGTGCGGGGCCGCGGGCTTGATGTCGGAGACCTCGGCGAGCTCCTGGGCGGATGTGTGCCGGTCGGGCACGAACGCCCGGTCCACGAGCAGGCCCTCGACGACGCCGAGCATGGAGGGGCCGGGGGCGCCGAGGGTGAAGCCGATGGCGCGGCAGCCCTCCTCGACGTCGGCGGCCATGACCAGGCGCTCGGTGGCCGGGTCCTCGACGTTGTAGACGCAGGCGACCTGGTTGCCCTCGTAGATCCGGCCCTTGTCGGCGGCGTAGGCCGCCATGGAGCCGTGCCAGTCGAGGTGGTCGGGCGCGAGGTTGAGCACGGCCGCGGAGTGGGGGCGCAGCGAGGGCGCCCAGTGCAGCTGGTAGCTGGAGAGCTCGACGGCGAGCACGTCGTACTGCTGCTCGCCGAGCACCACGTCGATGATCGGGGTGCCGATGTTGCCCACCGCGGCCGTCCGCAGCCCGGCGGCCTCCAGGATGGAGGCGAGCATCTGGACGGTGGTGGTCTTGCCGTTGGTGCCGGTGACCGCGAGCCACGGCGCCGCTTTCCCGGGGTGCTTCTCCTCGCGCAGCTGCCAGGCGATCTCGACGTCGCCGACGACCGCCACGCCCGCCTCGGCGGCGGCCGCGAAGAGCGGGCTCTCCGGCTTCCAGCCGGGCGAGGTGACGACGAGGCCGGTGCCCTCGGGCAGGGTGTCCGCGTCGCCGAGGCGGACGGCGATGCCCGCGGCCTCCAGCGAGGCGGCGCGCTCGCGCAGCGCCTGGCCCTCGCCGCCGTCGACGACGGTCACCCGCGCGCCGAGGCCGGCCAGGGCGCGGGCGGCGCTGACGCCGCTCACGCCGAGGCCGGCGACGGTGATGTGCTTGCCGTTGAAGCTCATGCGGCTCACTTGATGGCCAACCATCCGGCGTAGAAGATTCCCAGGCCCACGGCCACGCACAGGCCCTGGATGATCCAGAACCGGACCACCACAAGGACCTCGCTCCACCCCTTGAGTTCGAAGTGGTGCTGGAGCGGGGCCATCCGGAAGACGCGCTTACCGGTCATCCGGAAGGAGCCGACCTGGATCACCACGGACATGGTGATCAGGACGAACAGACCGCCGAGGAGGGCGATCAGCAGCTCGGTGCGGGAGCAGATCGCCAGGCCCGCCAGCGCGCCGCCGAGGGCGAGCGAGCCGGTGTCGCCCATGAAGATCTTGGCGGGCGAGGTGTTCCACCACAGGAAGCCGAAGCAGGAGCCCATCAGGGCCGATGCGACGACCGCGAGGTCGAGGGGGTCGCGTACCTCGTAGCAGGCGGCGCCGGCGGTCAGCGGGTTGGCGCAGGACTGGCCGTGCTGCCAGGTGCCGATGAAGACGTACGCGCCGAAGACCATCACGGACGCGCCGGTGGCGAGGCCGTCGAGGCCGTCGGTGAGGTTCACGCCGTTCGACATCGCGAGGATCATGAACAGCGCCCAGATCACGAAGATCACCGGGCCGACGGACCAGCCGAAGTCCTGGGTGAAGGACAGCCGCGTGGAGGCCGGGGTCTGACCGCGGGTGTCGGCGAACTGCAGCGCGAGGACGGCGAAGGCGATGCCGACGATCAGCTGGCCGGCCATCTTCGCCTTGGCCCGCAGGCCCAGGCTCCGCTGCTTGACGATCTTGATGTAGTCGTCGAGGAAGCCGACCAGGCCCATGCCCGCCGTCAGGAACAGCACCAGCAGACCCGAGGTCGTCGGCTCCCTGCTGGTGATCACCTTCGTCACGGCGTACGCGATGAGCGTGGCCAGGATGAAGGCGATGCCGCCCATGGTGGGCGTGCCCTTCTTCCCGGCGTGGCCGCGGGGGCCGTCGTCGCGGATGAACTGGCCGTAGCCCTTGCGGGCCAGGAACTTGATCAGCAGCGGGGTGCCGATGAGGGTCAGGAACAGACCGATGACACCCGCGAAGAGGATCTGGTTCATCAGCCGGCGACCTCACCGTCGACGGCGAGCAGCTGCTCGGCCACCCGCTCCAGCCCCACCGACCTGGACGCCTTCACCAGTACGACGTCTCCCGTGCGCAGCTCGCTGCGCAACAGGTCGACCGCCGCCTGCGCGTCGGACACGTGCACCGACTCCTCACCCCACGAACCCTCGTTATAGGCGCCCATCCGCAGCCAGGCTGCTTCCCTGCCCCCGACTGCCACGAGCTTGCTGACGTTGAGCCGGACGGCGAGCCGCCCGACAGCGTCGTGCTCGGCGAGTGACTCCCCGCCGAGCTCGGCCATCTGACCGAGTACTGCCCACGTACGTCCACCCCTAGCCCGTGCGGCTTCGCCCATCGCGGCCAGCGCGCGCAGCGCGGCTCGCATGGACTCGGGGTTCGCGTTGTAGGCGTCGTTGACGATCGTCACGCCGTCCGCACGCTCGGTGACCTCCATCCGCCAGCGGGAGAGCTGGCCCGCACCGGAGAGCGCGTCGGCGATCCGGGGGGCGGGCATGCCCAGCTCATGGGCGACGGCGGCGGCGGCGAGCGCGTTCGACACGTGGTGCTCACCGTACAGCCGCATGGTCACGTCGGCGCACCCGGTGGGTGTGTGAAGCGTGAAGGAGGGCTGCCCGGTCGCGGTGAGGCGGACGTTCTCCGCGCGGATCTGCGCGTCGGCGGCCTCGCCGAACAGGACCGTACGGGCCTTGGTGCGCGTGCTCATGGCCCGCACCAGGGGGTCGTCGGCGTTGAGCACGGCGACGCCGCCCTCGGCGGCGGCCGGCAGCGCCTCGACCAGCTCGCCCTTGGCCCGGGCGATCTGCTCGCGGCCGCCGAACTCGCCGATGTGCGCGGTGCCGACGTTGAGGACGACGCCGATGCGCGGCGGGGTGAGCTCGGTGAGGTAGCGGATGTGGCCGAGGCCGCGGGCGCCCATCTCCAGGACGAGGTTGGCGGTGCCGGCGTCGGCGCGCAGCGCGGTCAGCGGCAGGCCGATCTCGTTGTTGAGCGAGCCGGGGGTCCACACCGTGGGCGCGAGCCGCTGCAGGAGCTGGGCGATCAGGTCCTTGGTGCTGGTCTTGCCGGCCGAACCGGTGAGGGCGACGACGGTGGTGCCGAGCCGCTCCACGACGGCCCGGGCCAGGGCGCCGAGCGCCCGCTCGACGTCGTCGACCACGATCGCCGGGACGCCCACGGGGCGGGCGGCCAGCACGGCTGCCGCGCCCGCCTCGACGGCGCGCTGCGCATAGTCGTGGCCGTCGACGTGCTCACCGGCGAAGGCGGCGAAGAGGCTGCCCGGCTTCACCTCACGGGAGTCGATGACGACCGGACCGCCGGCGGTGGCCTGCGGGTCCGGTATGTCGTGCTGCTGCCCGCCGGTGATGGCGGCGATCTCGGCGAGGGTCAGTGCGATCACCGGTCGTCACCTCCAGCCGTTCGGGAGAGCTGCCGGGGGGAGGGTTGTACGCGCATGGCGGTCTGTCATCCCTGGTCGTTCCGGTGCTTGGTCGACGAACGCAGCCGTTCGGCCACGATTGCCTCGTGCAGCACGCGGCGGTCGTCGAAGGGGCGTACCACTCCGGCGATGTCCTGGCCCTGTTCGTGGCCCTTGCCCAGGACCAGGACGGTGTCGCCGGGTTCTGCGCGGGCGACGGCGGCGGCGATGGCCGCGGCGCGGTCCTCCAGCAGGAGGACGGTGCCGCGCTCGGCGGCGGGCACCTCGGCGGCGCCCGCGAGCATGGTGGCGAGGATCGCGAGGGGATCCTCGGAGCGGGGGTTGTCGGACGTCAGTACGGCCGTGTCGGCGCCGCGGGCCAGTGCGGCGCCCATGGGGGCGCGCTTGGTCCTGTCGCGGTCGCCGCCGCAGCCGAGCACGGCGTGGATGCGGCCCGTGCCGACCTTGCGCAGGGCGCGGAGAACCGATTCGACGGCGTCCGTCTTGTGCGCGTAGTCGACGACGGCCAGGTAGGGCTGGCCCGCGTCGACGCGCTCCAGCCGGCCGGGGACCCCGGGGACGGCCGCGACGCCGTCGGCGGCGGTCTGCGGGTCGGCGCCGGCGGCGGCGAGCGCGACGATGGCGGCGAGCGCGTTGGCGACGTTGAACGGGCCGGCGAGCGGCGCCCTGGCCGTCACGGACCGGCCCTCGGGGCCCAGCACGGTGAAGGCGGAGTCGAACGGGCCGATCTCCACGTCCACGGCACGCCAGTCGGCGTCGGCGCGGCCCTCGGCGGAGAAGGTGATGACGGGGACCTCCGACTCGCCCCGGGCAAGCCGGCGCCCGTACTCGTCGTCGAGGTTCACGACGCCGACGCGGCTGCGCCCCTTGGTGAACAGGTCCGCCTTGGCGGCGAAGTAGTCCTCCATGCCGGTGTGGAACTCCATGTGTTCCGGGCTGAGGTTGTTGAAGACGGCGACGTCGAAGACGCAGCCGTCGACGCGGCCGAGCCGCAGGGCGTGGCTGGAGACCTCCATGGCCACCGAGCGGACGCCGCGTTCGCGCATGACGGCGAAGAGCGCCTGCAGGTCCGTGGCCTCGGGGGTGGTGCGCTCCGACTTCACGCGCTCGTCGCCGATGCGGGACTCCACCGTGCCGATCAGGCCCGTCGGGCCGCCCAGGGCCCGCAGGCCGCCCTCGATGAGGTAGGCGGTGGTGGTCTTGCCGGAGGTGCCGGTGATGCCGATCTGCAGCAGCTCGCCGCCGGGCCGGCCGTAGATCGTGGCGGCGAGGGCGCCCATCCGGGCGCGCGGGCCGTCCACGGCGAGCACCGGCAGGCCGGTGGCGGCGGCGCGCTCGGCGCCCTCCGGGTCGGTCAGCACGGCGGCGGCGCCGAGGCCGGCGGCCTGGGAGGCGAAGTCCGCGCCGTGGAAGCGGGCGCCGGGCAGGGCGGCGTAGACGTCGCCCGGGCGGACGGCCCGCGAGTCGTGGGTGATGCCGGTGACCTCGACGGCCTCCGCGCCCCGGGGGACGGCGATGCCCAGCTGACCGGCCAGCTCCGCGAGGGGCACGGGGCGGACCTGGGTGGGGCGGGGCGCTCCCGGGAACATGGCGGGGGCGTCCTGGTGCGTGGTGTGGGACTGATCAGCGTGGGGCACGGCGGTGAGCGTACCGGGCGCACCCGCCTCGTCGCGAAGCGAGGGGCGCACCGGGCCGCGGTTCCCCGGATCTGGAGTGATCGTCGTCACGGCCGGCCCGGCTCACTGCCCGTCGTAGCTCACCGGCAGCCGGGGCGGCTGCGAGCCCGACGGCGGCACCTGCAGGCTCTTCAGCGCGAACTCCATGACCTGCTTGAAGACCGGGCCGCAGATCTGCCCGCCGAAGTAACTGCCCCTGGTGGGGTTCTGGATGGCGCAGTACACGGTGAGGCGGGGCTGGTCTGCGGGGGCGAAGCCGGCGAAGGAGGCGGTGTAGCCGTGGTAGCGGCCGGTCTTCGGGTCCACCCGGTTGGACGTGCCGGTCTTGCCCGCCACGCGGTAGCCGGGGATCTTCGCCTTGTTTCCGGTGCCCTCCTCGTCGTCGACCACCGACTCCAGCATCGTGGCGAGCTCCCTGGCCGTCTTCTCGCTGATCACGCGGGTGCGCGGCGGGGTGGGGGCGGGCGTGTACCGGCCGTCGGGCCCCTTGGCGCCGCGGACCAGGGACGGCTGTACGCGCTCGCCGCCGGCCGCGATGGTGGAGTAGACGGACGCCGCCTGCACGGCGTTGAGGGACAGGCCCTGGCCGAAGGGGATGGTGAAGGGCCGGGAGGACTTCCAGTCCTTCGGCTTGGCGAGGATGCCGGAGGTCTCACCGGGAAAGCCGAGTCCGGTGGGGCGGCCGATGCCGAACTTGCGCAGATAGGTGTAGAGGACCTGGTTGGCCTCCTCGCGGCTCTTGCCGAGCTGTTCGCTGGCGAGGATGGTGCCGATGTTGCTGGACTTGGCGAGCACTCCGTTGAGGGTGAGGTGCCAGGTGGGGTGGTCGACGTCGTCGGCGAAGAACCGGTCGGCGCGCGGCAGCCGGTTGGGCACCTCGACGTGCGTGGCGGGCGTGGCGACGCCCTCCTCCAGGACGGCGGCCATGGTCATGACCTTGCTGACGCTGCCCGGTTCGTAGGCGTCCTGCAGCGCGGCGTTGCCCAGGGCGGCGCGGTCGGCGCGCTCCAGCTCGTTGGGGTTGTAGCCGGGGGCGTTGGCCATGGCCAGGATCTCGCCGGAGCGGGTGTCCTGGACGACGACGTAGCCGCGGTCGGCCCGGGAGTCCTTCACCTGCCGGGCGATGGCGCTCTGGGCCGCCCACTGGATGTCGCGGTCGATGGTCAGCTCGACGTCGGAACCGGGCACGGCGGCCTGCTCCTTGACGTCCCCGGTGGGCACCTGGCGGCCGCCGGACTGAGCGTAGACGCGCCGTCCGTTCTTGCCGGCGAGGGTCTCGTCGAACTGGGCCTCCAGACCGCCGGCGCCCTGGCCGTCGCCGTTGACGAAGCCCAGCATCCCGGCGGCGAGATCGCCGTTGGGGTACACGCGCTTGCTGTGGGACTCGCGGTTGACGCCCGCGAGGACGTTCACGCCCTTGCCGCGGGCGGCCTTGTCGGCCTGCGCCTTCTTCAGCTCCGTGATCTTCTTCCAGACCTGGGGGGTCTGCCGCCGGGCGAGCACGACGTACTTCGACCTGGGGTTGGCGGTGAGCTTCTCCTCCAGCGCCCCGGGCTCCTCGCCCAGGACCGGTGCGAGCAGCCCGGCGGCCAGACGGGCGGCGCCCTCGGCCTTGATCCGTTCGGGGGTGAGCAGGTCGGGGGCGGCGGTGATGTCGTAGGCGTCGACGGTGGTGGCCAGGTCCACGCCGCCGCGGTCGGTGATGGCGCCGCGCTCGGCGGCCAGCATGACGGGGATGTAGCGGTTGACGTTGGCCCTGGCGGCGTAGGCGCTCGCGTCGACGGCCTGCACCTGCAGCAGCCGCACGGTGAAGACCAGGAGTACGAGCGTGAGCCCGACCCCGATCATGCGCAGCCGGGGCCGGGGGCTGCCCAGCCGCAGGGCCTGGGACCCCTGGCGGGGGCGTGCCGGTCGCGCGGCGGGGCGCGCGGGCCCGGGAACCGGGCGGCGGGGCTGCCTGGGCGCCGTCACGACCTCACCTACCTGACCTGTTGGAGGTTCCCCGCCGCGGTGGGCAGCGGGAGTGCCGGTTCGGGGAGCGCCGGCGCGGGGGCGTCGGCGGGGAGCCTGCCGCCGGGCGGCTGCACGGCCGGGGGCTGCAGCGGCGGCGGCAGGACGCCCGGGAGCAGCGCGGCGCCGGGCGCCGCGGGGGCCACGGGGGCCTGCGGCGGGGGCGCGGGGGCGACGTAGGACGCGGGGGCGGCCGGACCGTTGGAACCGGCCGGGGCCGGGGAGCCGCTGACGGTGCCGTCGGAGTTGAGGAAGGCGGGACTGCCGCCGGGGACCATGCCGAGCTCGCGGGCGCGGCGCTCCAGCGCGTCCGGGGCGGCGAGCTGGTCGACCTCCTGCTGGAGGGCCTGCTGCTCGTCGGTGAGCTCGGTGGTCTTGCGCTGGAGGCGGCTGAGGTCGAACGAACCCTGGTTGAGGGAGGAATTCAGCAGCAGCAGCGAGATCAGCCCGGAGCCGAGCAGCACCACGACGAGCAGGACGAAGGGGGTCCGCCTGGCCGAGACGGCTCCGGCCGGCAGCAGCCGGCCCAGGCGGGCGCCCCGGCGGGCGGCCGGGGTCACGGGATGTCCTCGCGGATGCGCTCGGCGCCGCGCAGCCGCGCAGGGGCGGCCCGCCGGTTCTCGGCGATCTCGTCCTCGGTGGGCAGCTCGGCGCCGCGCGTGAGCAGCTTCAGCCGGGGCTGGTAGCGCTCGGGCACGACCGGCAGCCCGGGGGGCGCGGTATTGGCGGCGCCCGCCGCGAGGACGCCCTTGACGATCCGGTCCTCCAGCGACTGGTAGGACAGCACGGCGATGCGGCCGCCGACCGCGAGCGCGGCGACGGCGGCGGGGATGGCCGCCTCCACGCTGGCCAGCTCTGCGTTGACCTCGATGCGCAGCGCCTGGAAGGTGCGCTTGGCGGGGTTGCCGCCGGTGCGCTTGGCGGCCTGCGGCAGGGCGTCGCGGATGAGCTCGACCAGCCGGGCGCTGTTGGAGAAGGGCTCCTTCTCGCGCTCGCGGACGACGGCGGAAACGATCCGCTTGGCCTGCTTCTCCTCGCCGTACGCGCGCAGGATGCGCACGAGCTCGCCCGGCGGGTAGGTGTTGAGGACCTCGGCGGCACTGATACCGGTCGTCTGGTCCATGCGCATGTCCAGCGGCGCGTCCTGCGCGTAGGCGAAGCCGCGGTCGGCCTCGTCGAGCTGCATGGAGGAGACACCCAGGTCGAACAGCACGCCCTGGACACGCGGGATGCCCAGCCGCTCCAGCACCTCGGGCAGCTCGTGGTAGACGGCGCGCACCAGCGTGGCGCGGTCACCGAAGGGGGCGAGCCGCCGGCCGGCGAGCTCGAGGGCGGTCGGGTCGCGGTCGAGGGCGACGAGCCGGGCCTCGGGGAAGCGGGTGAGCAGCGCCTCGCTGTGGCCGCCGGCGCCGAGCGTGCAGTCGACGACGACCGCGCCGGGTTCGGCGAGAGCGGGGGCGAGCATGTCCAGGCAGCGCTGGAGCATGACGGGGACGTGTCGCACGTTGCTGCTCATGCGCCCTTCTGAGAGGTACGGGGATGCGCGGGCGGCACGTACCGCCGGGTCCCCGCCCGCTCGAAGGGGAAACGGTCGTTCTGACGCCGGGGAAGTGCCGTCAGGGCGACCGGGAGCGGGAGGAGGCCGAGGGGTACGTACGCGACCCGCGCGCACGTGGTGATTCTTCGGATCCAAGGGGAGCGTCACGCCTCCCACTTCGCGCCACTTTAGTCCACTCGTCCCCTCGGTCAACCAACTGGCCAGCGCGTCACTCCGCGCGTGCGTCGCGGCCGGGCGCCGACTACCTTCATCCCTATGCCGATATCCGCGTCTCAGCCACATAAGCCCAGCTCCGGCCCCGGCCGTGTCTCCGGGGCCCCCCGCACGGTCACCGACCGTCTGGTGGAAGCCAACGCGGAGTACGCCGCCGCGTTCACCGACCCGGGCATGGACGCCCGTCCTGTCCTGAAAGTCGCGGTCGTGGCGTGCATGGACGCCCGTATCGACCTGCACGCCGCGCTGGGCCTGGAGCTCGGCGACTGCCACACCATCCGCAACGCGGGCGGCGTGGTCACCGACGACATCATCCGCTCCCTCACCATCAGCCAGCGGGCCCTGGGCACCCGCTCGGTCGTGCTGATCCACCACACCGGCTGCGGCCTGCTGAACCTCACCGAGGACTTCCGGCACGAGATCGAGGCCGAGGTCGGGCAGCGGCCCGCGTGGGCCGTGGAGGCGTTCAAGGACCTCGACCAGGACGTGCGCCAGTCCATGCAGCGGGTGCGCACCTCCCCGTTCCTGCCCCACCGCGACGACGTGCGCGGCTTTGTCTTCGACGTGTCGACGGGCCTGCTGCGGGAGATCGACCCGCGGCCCTGACCGCGATGCGGCCAGTTGTCCACAGGCGGTGACGGGATGCCGCGCGGGCGGCAAGAATGCGTAGGGGCGCCGCCTCCGCGAAGGCGCGGGCGCGGTGTCCCGCTGCGAGGCGGGCCGGTCCGTACCATCGGGCCACGGCCCTGGACGGGCCGAGGAGGGCCGGGTGACGACCTATGACGAACGAGCGAGCCTGAGTGATCTGACCACGACGGCGGAGCGTGTCCGCAGGTCGGTCGAGGGTGTGATCGAGGGCAAGCCGGAGGTCGTACGGCTCTCGCTGACCGTGCTGCTCGCCGAGGGGCATCTGCTCATCGAGGACGTGCCCGGGGTGGGCAAGACGATGCTCGCCAAGGCGCTGGCGCGCTCCATCGACTGCTCGGTGCGGCGCATCCAGTTCACGCCGGACCTGCTGCCGTCCGACATCACCGGCGTGAGCGTCTACGACCAGCAGCGCCGCGACTTCGAGTTCAAGCCGGGGGCGATCTTCGCGCAGATCGTGATCGGGGACGAGATCAACCGTGCCTCGCCCAAGACCCAGTCGGCGCTGCTGGAGTCGATGGAGGAGCGCCAGGTCACCATCGACGGGCACACCTACGAGCTGCCGAGCCCGTTCATGGTGGTGGCCACGCAGAACCCGGTCGAGATGGAGGGCACCTATCCGCTGCCCGAGGCGCAGCGCGACCGCTTCATGGCGCGCGTGTCGATCGGCTACCCCAGCCCGGAGGCCGAGCTGCGGATGCTGGACGTACACGGGGGCCTCTCCCCGCTGGAGGACCTGCAGCCCGTGGCGCACGCGCACGACATCGTCAAACTGGTCGATGCGGTCCGCACGGTGCACGTCGCCGACTCGGTGCGGCGCTACGCGGTCGACCTGGTCGGTGCGACCCGGCACCACCCCGAGATCAGACTGGGGGCGTCGCCGCGCGCGACGCTCCACCTGCTGCGGGCGGCGAAGGCCGCGGCGGCCCTGGCGGGGCGGGATTTCGCCCTGCCCGACGACGTGCAGGCGCTGGCGGTGCCGGTCCTCGCGCACCGGCTGCTGCCGACCGCCCAGGCGCACCTGAGCCGGCGCACGGCCGAGCAGGTCGTCCTCGACATCCTGCAGCGCACCCCGGTGCCCGACCCGTTCGGCCAGCAGCCGCCGGGCGCCCGGCGGCTGTGATGCGGCGGCCCGGTCCCGCAGGCGTCCCGCGGGGCACGGCGGCGGGCGTGGCCGGGGGCAGCCTGTGGGCGGCGCTCGGCGGGCTGACGACCCGGGGCCGCTCGTTCCTGGCGGCCGGGGTGGCCGCGGCCGGGTGTGCGTACGTCCTGGGCCAGGAGGATCTGCTGCGGGTCGGGCTGTTGCTGGCCGTGCTGCCCCTGGTGTGTGTGATCGTGCTGCACCGCACCCGCCACCGGGTGGCGGGCAGCAGACGGCTGGCACCGGCGCGGGTGTCCGCCTCGGCGGAGGCCCGCGTGAGCCTGCGCGTCGACAACGTCTCGCGCCTGCCCACCGGCCTGCTGATGCTGCAGGACCGGGTGCCGTACGTACTGGGGCCGCGCCCCCGCTTCGTCGTGGACCGCATGGAGCCGGGCGGGCGGCGTGAGGTGTCCTACCGGGTCCGCTCCGACCTGCGCGGCCGCTATCCGCTGGGCCCGCTGGAGCTGCGGCTGACGGACCCGTTCGGGATGTGCGAGCTGACGCGGGGCTTCGGCGCCCACGACACGCTGACCGTCGTGCCGCGCGTCGACCCGCTGCCCCCGGTGCGGCTGGGCGGTGAGCGGACCGGCTACGGCGACGGGCGGTACCACGCGCTCGCCCTGGCCGGCGAGGACGACATCATTCCGCGCGGCTACCGGCACGGCGACGATCTGCGCCGGGTGCACTGGCGCTCCACCGCCCGCTACGGCGAGCTGATGGTGCGCCGCGAGGAGCAGCCGCGGCGGGCGCACTGCACGGTGCTGCTGGACACCCGCGGCGTCGCCTACGCGGGGGCCGGGCCGCACTCGTCCTTCGAGTGGGCGGTGTCGGGGGCGGCGTCCGCGGCGGTGCATCTGCTGGAGCGGGGCTTCACGGTGCGGCTGCTGACCGACACGGGCAGCTCGGTGCCGGGGCGGGAAAGCCCCTGCGGCGTGGCCGGCCCGGCCCACGACTCCGCGGACACGGCCGGGCTGATGCTGGACGCCCTCGCCATGGTGGATCACTCCGAGGGGACCGCGCTCGCCCCCGCCCACGACGCGCTGCGCGGGAGCACGCCGGGACTGCTGGTCGCCTTCTTCGGTGAGCTGGACGAACAGCAGGCGCTGGTGGCCGCGCGGATGCGGCAGCGCGGCGGCACAGCGGTCGCCTTCGTCCTGGACGCCGCCTCCTGGCCGGGCGGCCCCGGGCAGGGCACGGACGGCCGGAGCGCCGGGGCGCTGCGCACGCTGCGCGAGGCGGGGTGGACGGCACTGGCGGTCACCCCGGGCACGGCACTGCCCGACCTGTGGCGGCTGGCGGGCTCACCGGGCGGCCGGGCGGACGCGGCACGGGACGGGGCCCCGGACGGCGGCGTGGCGGGGAGCCGGTCATGAGCGGCGCGGCACGCCTGGCGGTGTGCGCGGTGGCGGCGACGCTCGCGGCGGCCTGCGCGATGCTGCCCCTGGTCGACGGGGACACGTGGCTGGTGCAGGCCGCGGTGCTGCTGGCCGTCCAGAGCGCGGTCGGGGCGGTGGCCCGGCAGGTGCCGCTGGCCAGATGGCTGACGGTCGCCGTGCAGGCGCTGGCCGGGCTGCTGCTGCTCACCGTGGTCTTCGCCAGGTCCCAGGCCGTGGGCGGGGTGCTGCCGGGCCCCGGCGTCTTCGGTGAGTTCGCCCAGCTGCTGCAGGAGGGCGCGGACGACGTGGGGCGCTATGCCATTCCGGCGCCGGCGACCCTGGCCCTGCGGCTGCTGCTGGTCGGCGGGGTGCTGGTGATCGGCCTGGTGGTGGACGCGGTGGCGGTGACGTACCGCAGCGCCGCGCCGGCGGGGCTGCCGCTGCTCGCGCTGTATTCGGTCGGGGCCGGGCTGGCCAGGGGCGGCGGCTCGGACCGGCTGTGGTTCCTCGCGGCGGCGGCCGGCTATCTGCTGCTGCTTCTGGCCGAGAGCCGGGACCGGCTCTCGCGGTGGGGCCGGGCCTTCGGCGGCCCGGGGCGTACGGGCGCGGGCTCGGCCGGGTTCGCGGCGGCGGGCTCCGGGCGCGCCGTGGCCCCGGTGCGGACCGGGCGGCGGATCGGTGCGCTCGCGCTGGGGCTCGCCCTGGCGGTGCCGGCCGTGCTGCCGTCCATCGACGGCGGGCTGCTGCAGCCGCACGGCAGGGGCGCGGGCCCCGGAGGCGACGGCGGCACGATCTCGGCTGTCAACCCTCTGGTCTCGCTGCAGAACAGCCTCAACCAACCGGAGAACCGCGAGGTGATGCGGTACAGCACCTCCACGGGCTCCGCCGAGGACCTGTACTTGCGCATCGTCGCCCTCGACCACTTCGACGGTGCGTCATGGCGCGCTTCCGAGCGGCGCATCACCGATGTGCCCGACCCGTTGCCCGCGCCGGCCGGGCTGGCGCCCGCGATGCGTACCTCCCCGGTGACCACCTCGGTCTCGGCCTCCGGGAGCTACGGGCAGAACTACCTGCCCCTGCCCTACCCCGCGGAGCGGGTGGCCATCGCAGGCCAGTGGCGGTACGAGCCGGAGGGCCGGACGCTGGTCGGCGACCACGGCCAGACCACCCGGGGCGTCCGTTACCAGGTCTCCAGCCTCCTGGTGGAGCCGACGGCCGCGCAGCTCGCCGCGGCGCCCGCACCCCCGCAGCAGCTGCTGCGCGAGTACACGAAGGTGCCGCAGACGCTGCCGGAGGTGGTGGCGTCCACGGCCAGGAAGGTGACCGCAGGCGCGGCGAACGCGTACGAGCAGGCGGTCCGGCTCCAGGACTGGTTCTCCGTCAACGGGGGTTTCCGCTATGACACCGAGGTGCGGTCGGGCAGTGGGAACAACGCCATAGCGCGCTTCCTGACGGATAAAAAGGGCTTCTGCGTCCACTTCTCCTTCTCCATGGCGGCCATGGCCCGGACGCTGGGCATCCCCGCGCGGGTGGCGGTCGGCTTCACGCCGGGCACCCCGCAGACCGACGGTTCGGTGTCGGTCGGCTCCAAGGACGCGCACGCCTGGCCCGAGCTGTACTTCGAGGGTGCGGGGTGGACCCGGTTCGAGCCCACGCCGAGCCGGGGCACCCCGCCGGAGTACACGGTCGCCCCGTCCCCCGCCACGCCCGGGCCCACCGCTCCGGAACCGCTGCCCAGCCGCTCCGCCGCTCCGGCGCCGGCGCCCGCGGCGGAGGGGGGTTGTCCCCCACAGCTGAAGAAGGACGGCGGCTGCCCCGGCGAGGTACGGCAGGCGCGGGCCGACGGGGCAGGCAGCGGGCCGTCCTGGCCCGCGCTCGCGGGTGCGGCGGTGGCGCTGGTCGTGCTGGCGCTGCCCGTGCTGCCGCTGCTGTGGCGGACGCGGGTACGGCGCCGTCGGCTCCGCGCCGGGGAGCCGGGGGCGGCCACGCTGGCCGCCTGGCGGGAGATGACCGACTCCGCCTGGGACTACGGCATCCCGCCCGACGAGTCCCTGACGCCCAGGGCGGCGGCCGACCGCATCGTGCGGGCCGCCGGGCTGCAGGGTCCGGCCGCGGAGGCCGCGGGCCGGCTGGCCAGGGCGGTGGAACAGGTGCTGTACGCCCCCTCACCGAGGCCGGCCGACGGCCCGGCGGCCGACGCCGAGGCCGTTCGCACCGGCCTGCGGGCCTCGGCGGGACGGGGGACGCGGCTGCGCGCCCTGCTGGCTCCACGCTCGGCCACGCGCCTGGCCCGGGCCTGCGGGCGCCGCTGGTCACGCACGACTGCGCGCCTGCGGCCCCGCCGCCTCGCCCGCTGACCGGGGCTCCGCCCGGCCCCTGTGTCCTCAATCGCCGGACGGGCTCGTTGTGTGCCCGGCCCGGCGAAAATCCAGCCGGTCCGCACGAACCAGCCCGTGCAGCGCTTGAGGACACCGCAGGAACGCACCAACCAGCCCGTCCGGCGCTTGAGGACACCCGCACCAACCGCACCAACCAGCCCGTCCGGCGCTTGAGGACACCCGCACCAACCGCACCAACCAGCCCGTCCGGCGCTTCAGGACACCGCACGAACCGCACTAACCAGCCCGTCCGGCGCTTGAGGACAAGAAGCGGGAAGGGGCGGGGAGGGGAAGAAGCCTCCACGCCCGCGCCGCAGACCAGGACGGGCATACGCCCAGGGGGCCAGGACGAGAAGTCCTGGCCCCCTGGGGCACACAAAAAACAAGGGTCGCTGGGCTCAGTGGCCCTGTTCGTCACGGCGCCGCTGCCACCGCTGCTCGATCCGGTCCATCATGCCGCGACGACGGCCGACCGACCGCCGGGGCATTCCCGCCGGGGCGGGACCTCGCTGGGCGCCCGGCCTCGGCGCCTTGCGCCATCCCGTCACCGCGAGCACGGCGCAGCCCAGCATGACGAGAAAACCCGCAACGCTGATCCAGATCCGCTGGGCGACCATTCCGGCCATGAGGAGCGCGATGCCCACCAGAAAACCGGCGACCGCCTGGTAGACCCGTCGCCGGGTGTACGTACGCAGGCCGCTGCCCTCGAGCGCTGTCGCGAACTTGGGATCTTCGGCGTACAGCGCTCGCTCCATCTGCTCGAGCATGCGCTGCTCGTGCTCCGAGAGCGGCACGGAGTCCTCCTACTCGTCGGTCGCGGGGGGCGACCGGGTGCGACCCTTTCAGGATAGGCAGGGAATCGCCCCCGTGAAACCCGCCCCTCTGCGCCAATTCGGCCACCGGCCCCGGTGTGGCGATCGATGCCGTCGGGACGTACATTCCCTGCTCGCCGATCCGCCATGCCGGACGGTGTCCCCCGATCATACGGGGCGAACGGGCTGACCGGGTGGCCTGCGTCCGATGCGCGGAATCAGCCGCGCTCGGCGAGCACGTGCAGCTGAGTGGCCACCGAGTGGAAGGCCGGCAGCTCGGCCGCCGCGGCCTCCAGCCGGAGGAGCGCGTCGAGGGCGCCGGGCTCGGCGTCGACGAGGACACCGGGCACCAAGTCGGCGAAAATGCGCACGCCCTGCACCGCGGAGACCTCCAGGCCGGCCTCCGCGACGAGCTCCGAGAGCTGGTCGGCGGTGAACCGGCGGGTGACCGGGTCGCCGGCGCCCCAGTGCCCGGCGGGGTCGGTGAGGGCCTGGCGGGCCTCGGTGAAGTGCCCGGCGAGGGCGCGGGCGAGCACGGCGCCGCCGAGCCCGGCGGCCAGCAGGCTGAGGGTGCCGGCCGGGCGGAGCGCGGCGGCGGCGTTGCGGACACCTTCGGCCGGGTCGTCCATGTACTCCAGCACGCCGTGGCACAGCACCAGGTCGTAGCCGCCGCGCTCGACGACGTCGAACAGGCCGTGCGCGTCGCCCTGGACGCCGCGGACGAGGTCGGCGACCCCGGCCTCGGCGGCCCGGCGCTCCAGCGCGAACAGCGCGTTGGGGCTGGGGTCGACGACGGTGACCCGGTGACCGAGCCGGGCGAGCGGCACGGCGAACTTGCCCGAGCCGCCACCGGTGTCGAGAACCTCCAGGGACTCCTGGCCGGCGGCCTTGACCCTGCGGTCGAGGGCGTCCCGCAGGACCTCCCAGACCACGGCGGTACGGAGGGACGCCCGGGGGCGCAGGGGGTCTGACACGGCGGCTGGCTCCTCGGCGGCGGCGGATGACCGGCGGGCGGCTGCCGTCGGCGGCCTCCAGCCTAATGGGCACCGCCACGGCACCCCGCATCCCCGGCCGCGCACCCCGCACCCCCGGCCGCGCGGCCCGCGCGCCGGATCAGCCTGCCCGGCCGTACCCGGCCAACGGCTGCCGGGGCAGCCCCGGCTGGAGCGACGGCATCCGCTCGACCAGGCGCAGGAACGTGCCCGCGTCCCGCAGCAGGTCGTCGGCGTCCCCCGGGCTCGCGGCGGACCGTATGCCCGCCTCGGCCCGCGCCCGGCGCTCCGCGCCCGAGGCGAACAGGGCGCTCCAGCCTGCCAGTTCGGGGGCCGCCTCCGGCAGGACGTCCCAGGCGCTGCGGATGCGGCGGCGCCCACGGCCGGTCGTCCCGGGGCGGGCCCGGGCGGCGAGCACGGCGGCGGCGGTGCGCAGGGCGGCGAGGTGCGCGGTGGCGTACCGCTCGTGCGGCGCGTCGAGCGCGGCGGCCTCCGTCAGGCCCTGCCGGGCCTGGGCGAGCAGATCGAGGGCGGCGGGCGGGGCCGCGGTGCGGCGCGGCGGCGGCACCTCCCATGCCCTCGATGGTGGGGTGGAGGAAGGGTGGATGTCGCGCGCGCTGCCGGCCATGACGAACCTCCTTCGTCGGGGCGGCGGTCCGCACGGTGACGGAGCCGCCGTATGTGCCCATCGTGGGGCACACCACTGACAATCGACCTGACCTGCGCGAACGGCCTTGCGGCCGGGCGGGGTTGACGGATGGGGGGCCTGGCGCGCCATACTTTTTGAACTGACCGGTCAGTGCAAGATCGTTGGAGGTCTCGTGGACAGCACCCCGCACGGAGCCGCGATCAGGGCCGAGGGCCTCGGTGTGAAGGGGCCGCGCGGCTGGGCGTTCCGCGATGTGGACATCGCCGCCCCGCCCGGCTCGCTCGTCGCCATCGAGGGCCCTTCCGGCTCCGGCCGTACCAGTCTGCTGCTCACGCTCACCGGACGTATGCGTGCGACCGCCGGCCGGGCGGAGATCGGCGACATGCCGCTGCCCAGGAGGATGGCGGCCGTCCGGCGGGCGAGCGCGCTGGCCCACGTCCCGGGCGTCGCCGAACTCGACGCCTCCCTGACCGTCGCCGAGCACCTGCGGGAACGCGCGCTGCTGCAGCGCCGGTTCGGTGCCCGGCCGCTCGCCCTGCTGCGCCCCCGCACCGAGCGCGCCGCCGCCCGGGCCCACGCCGGCGCCGCCCTCGCGGCCGCCGGGCTCGATGCCGCCGCCCTGCCCAAGGGCGCGGCCACGGCCGTGCGGGAGCTGGGGCGGCTCGAGGCCTTGCGGCTGTCGCTGGCCCTCGCACTCATCGGCGGTCCGCGGCTGATCGCCGTGGACGACACCGGCCTCAAGCTCTCCGACGCGGAACGCGAACGGGCCTGGGCACTGTTGCGCTCGCTCGCCGGGGCCGGCACGACCGTGCTCGCCGTCTGCAGCGACGCCCCCGCCGGTGCGGTCGTCGTGCCGACCGCACCGGCGGCCGGACGGAAGGAGGCCGCACAGGAGCCCCCGCCGCACGGAACGACCCCGCCCGAAGCGGCCGCTGAAGGAACAGCCACCCGGAAACCGGCCCCCCGCGGCAGGAAGGGAGCGACGGATGCGCTCGCCGGAACTGGCCGCGCTTGAGCTCAAGCGCTTCGGCAGGGGCAGGCTGCCCCGCGCCGCCCTGGTCGCGCTTCTGCTGCTGCCGCTGCTGTACGGCGCCCTGTACCTGTGGTCCTTCTGGGACCCGTACGGGCGGCTCGACAAGGTGCCCGTGGCGCTGGTCAACGCCGACCGGGGCACCACTGTGGACGGCGAGAAGCTGACGGCGGGCGACACGATCGCCGAGGGCCTGCGCGGCAGCAAGTCCTTCGACTGGCACGAGACGAGCGCCACTGAGGCCCGCAAAGGTATCGAGAAGGGGAGGTACTACCTGTCGCTGACCATTCCGGCCGACTTCAGCGACCGGGTCGCCTCCAGCTCCGGCAGCACCCCCACGACGGGCGCGCTGCAGGTCCGTACGAACGACGCCAACAACTACATCGTCGGCCAGATCTCCCGCACCGTCTTCTCCGAGGTCCGCGCGACCGCCTCCCGCAAGACCTCGCGCTCGTTCTACGACAAGATCTTCGTCTCCTTCTCCGGCCTCCACGACAAGACTGCGAAGGCGGCGGACGGCGCCGACCGGCTGGGCGAGGGCATCGGCGAGGCGAAGAAGGGGGCCGGTGACCTCAAGGACGGCCTGACGCGGGCCGAGAAGGGCAGTGGCGACCTGGAGGCCGGCGTGGACAAGCTGCACACCGGCGCCGGAGCCCTGGACGAGAAGTCGCAGGAACTGGCCACGGGCGCGCGGAAGGTCGCGGCCGGCACCCAGCAGCTGGCCGACAAGGTGAACGGCGTGGCCGGCCGCGAAGGCGCCTTCGTCAAGGAGCACGCCCAGGAGATCGGCAGGGCCGCCCGTGTCGTCGCCGATGAGGCGAAGACCCTCCGCGAGCACCTGGGCGATCTCCCGTCCCCCGCCACCACGGCGGTGCTCGCGGAAGGCAGCCGCAAGAGCGCGGCCGCGCTCGCCAAGGCGTACGACGACCAGTGCGCGCAGCGTCCCGCCGATTACTGCCCGGCCCTGAAGAAGGCCGTCTTCGCCGCCGGGCAGTCGGCCGCCGGCGCCGCGAGGCTCGACGCACTCGTCCGCAACGACAACGGTGAACTGGACCGGCTCCCCGGCCGGCTCGAGACCCTGCGCAGCTACGCGCAGCGGCTCGCCGACGCTGCCCCGGACCTGGCCCGGGACATCGACGGAGCGCTCGGCAAGGTCAACGCCCTCAACGACGGCGCCCAAAAGGTCGCCGACGGTGCCGGCCGGCTGCACGACGGCGCCGGACAGCTGCGCAGTGGCCTGGGGACCGCCAAGGCGGGGGCCACCGGTCTCGAGGGCGGGATCGGGAAGCTGCGCGAGGGCGCCGGCACACTCCAGGGCGGCATCTTCAAGCTGTCCGACGGCTCGGCCGAGCTCGCCGGCGGGCTGCACGACGGCGTCGCCGCAATCCCCGACTACGGCAAGAAGGACCGGGACGCCCGTACCGAAGTGATGGCCGATCCGGTCAGGCTGGCCTCCCGGGCGATGCACAAGGCGCCCGACTACGGGACGGGCTTCGCCCCGTACTTCATCCCGCTGTCCCTGTGGGTGGGGGCCATGGTCGCCTACATGCTGATCCAGCCCCTCAGCCGGCGGGCCCTGGCCGCCGGCGCCCCCGCGTGGCGGATCGCCGTCGCCGGCTGGCTGCCGGTCGTCGCCGTCGGGATACTGCAGGCCGGCACGCTGCTGGCCGTACTGCACTGGGCGCTGGGCCTGCAGATGGTGCGTGCGGCGGGCACGGCCGGCTTCCTGGTCCTCGTCACCGCCTGCTTCGCCGCGATCGTGCAATGGCTGAACGCCCGCTTCGGACCGGCGGGCCGCATCCTCGTCCTGGCGCTGCTGATGCTCCAGCTGACCTCGGCGGGCGGCACCTATCCGGTGCAGACCAGCCCCGGGTTCTTCAACACCGTTCACCCGTTCCTGCCGATGAGTTACGTCGTCGAGGGGCTGCGCCACCTGATCACGGGCGGCGGGCTCGCGCCCGTGTGGCGGGCCTGCGGGGTGCTGACCGCGTTCACGGCCGGTGCGCTCGCGCTCACCGCCTGGTCTGCGCGGAGCAAACAGGTCTGGTCGGTGGACCGTCTGCACGCGGAGCTGACTCTGTGAGCGTGGGCACAGCGAGTACAGGGAGAATCACTCTCATGGACAGCAGCAGTACACGTCGCCAGAACACACGGCGGAAGCTCTTCGAGGCGGCGGTCACTCTCATCGCCGAGCAGGGATTCTCCTCCACCACAGTGGACGAGATCGCCGAGCGGGCCGGAGTGGCCAAGGGCACGGTCTACTACAACTTCGCCAGCAAGACCGTGCTCTTCGAGGAGCTGCTGCGGCACGGCATCGAGCTGCTGACGGCCTCTCTGCAGGCCGCCGCGGACGAGACGGCCGACCGCGGGGGCAGCCGCGTCGACGCCCTCGACGCGATGATCCGGGCGGGCCTTGACTTCATCACGCGCTACCCCGCGCTCACGCAGCTGTACGTGGCGGAACTGTGGCGCACCAACCGGGCCTGGCAGTCGACGCTGATGCAGGTGCGGCAGAAGGCGATCGCCGTGATCGAGTGCGTCCTGCGGGATGCGGTGACGTCCGGGGAGCTGAGCGAGGAGATCGATGTTCCGCTGACGGCGTCCGCGCTGTTCGGGATGGTGCTCGTCGCGGCGCTGGACTGGCAGTCGTTCCAGCCGGAGCGGTCGATCGACGAGGTGCACTCGGCGCTTTCACGGCTGTTGCAGGGGCGGGTGAGCGGCTCCGGCCGCTAGCCCGCGGGCGCACGGTCGCCGTTCCGGTGCGGACCGATCCCCCTCGGCCCACACCGGAACAGCGTTCCCCCGAACTCCCCGAGCCCCCCGTGGAGCCCCCGTGCCCCCCGGTCACGGCAGGGCCGCCGCACCGATCCGCCGCCCCGTGTCGGCGGTGCGGACACCGGCGTCCCTTCCGTGGGCACCACTCTCCCTCGCCGGCCGGTGCCGTCCCATCCGCGCAGCTACTCATCTCGGCTTCTGAGTACGTGTACTCAGACGTGGGTGCCCGGCACCGGGCGCCGGGAGCGGGGCTGTCAGTGGCGGCGGATAAAGTCAGGCGCATGGCACGGATTGCGGTGATCGGCGCCGGGATGGGCGCGATGGCAGCCGCTGCACGGCTGGCCGTCGCGGGCCACCGGGTGGCGGTGTACGAGCGCGCACAGACGTACGGCGGTGGCGTCGGCCGGCTCGCGCGGGACGGCTTCGTCTTCGACACGGGGCCGGGGCTCCTGCATCTGCCCGCCGTCTACCGCGACCTGTTCGTCAAGACCGGCAAGGAGTCGCTGGAGCAGAGCCTGGGGCTCTCCCAGATCGACCCGGCGAGCCGGCACCTCTTCACGGACGGCACGGACTTCTGCCTGCCCAACGCCTCACGGGCCGGGGTCGTGGCCGCCCTGGACGGCGCGCTCGGCGCGGGTGCGGGCGAGCGGTGGAGCGAGCTGGTCAACCGGGCGCGCGAGGTGTGGGACGCCACGCGGCGCCCGCTGCTGGAGGAGCCGCTGCGCGCCGAGCGCGCCGAGGCCCTGGGGCGCGACCCCTACCCGGCGGTGCGCAGGCGCGGGCTGTTCCGGCGCGGGGCCCCGGTGACGCTGGCGTCCGTCGCCGAGCGGGAGTTGAAGGACGCATCTCTGGTGTCCCTGCTGGAGAGCCACGCCCTGGCCTACGGGCTCGACCCGCGCAGCGCCCCCGGCAGCGCCACGGTGCTGCCGTACATGGAGCAGACCTTCGGCAGTTGGTACGTGAGCGGCGGCATGCGGGGGCTGGCGGACGCGCTGTACGAGCGGTGCCTGGCACGGCGGGTGGAGTTCTTCTTCGGTGCCGAGGTGGCCGGCCTCGTGGAGAAGGAAGGCCGCGCGGCCGGGCTGCGGCTGGCCGACGGGAGCGTGGCCGAGGCGGACACGGTGGTGGCGGGGATCCCGCCCGGGCTCCTGGAGGCGATCGCGCCGGGCGCGGACGGACCTTCCCGGGCACCTGTGGCGCCTGTGCCGCCCGGCAGGTTCAGTGTGTTCCTGGCGCTCGGCGGGGCCCGGCCCGAGGGCACGGTGCACCGCACGGTCGTTCACGGCGGCGACCGCGGCGCGGAGTTGGATGCGGTCTTCGGCCCGGGTCCGTCCGGCGCCGGGCCGTACCGGCCGACGGTGACGGTGCTGCGACCGGACGACCCCGGGACGCGCCCGGACGGCGCTCACGAGGCCGTGACGCTCACCGCCACGGTCGCGCCGCAGGGGCGGGTCGACTGGCGCGAGGAGCGGACGGCCGGCGAGTTCGCGGACCGGCTGGTCCGGGCCGCCGAGGCGGCCGTACCGCGGCTGCGGGAGCGGCTGCTGTGGCGGGAGGTGCGCACCCCGGCCGACGCGGAGGCGGCCACCGGTGCCGAGGGAGGCGGGGTGCCCGCGCCCGTACTGGCCGGCGGCCGGGGCGCGTTCCTACGTCCCGGCAACGCCACCCGGCTGCCCGGGCTCTACCGCGTGGGCGGTTTCGCCCATCCCGGCGGGGGGCTGGCCCACGCCGGGATGTCGGGCGCCCTGGTGGCCGGCCTGATCGTCGACGGGGCCGACTGGCGCGGCTCGCAGTAAGGGCGCCGGCGTACGTCAGTAGCGGTAACCCTGCTCGTCGTAGCTGTAGCCGGGCAGTTGCTGCGGCGGGTAGGGCGGCTGCTGTCCGGGCTGGGCCTCGGGCTGTGCGTCCGGCATGGCCGGGAGCTCGTCGTCCCGCTGCTGCGGCACCCAGACGCCGCCGGGCGGGGTGTCGATGTCGTACTGCGGGGGCGCGTACGCCTCGGCGGGGTAGGTCCCCGCGCCGTACTGCTGCTGCGGGTAGGGCTGCTGCTGGCCGTAGCCGTCGTACTGCTCGTAGGACGGGGGCCGGTTGCCGATGTAGGGGTCGGAGTAGGAGGCGTACTGCTGCCCCTGGCCGTAGTCGAACTGGCCGGCGTAGCCGCCCTGGGCGGGCGCTCCGGCGGTCTGCGTGCTCTGCCCGCCGCCGTACGTCTCGTACGGGCCCGTGGCGTAGCCGGAGGTGTCGTAGCCCGCGGCCGGGGGGTGTTCGGCGGTGGGCTGCTGGGGCACGTTGGGCACGAGGTCCGGGATACCGCTGTCCGCGGCGGGGACGGCCGGGACCGCGTCGGGACCGGAGGCCGGGAGCGTGGTGTCGGGGACCGGGGGCGGCGGCGGGGACGCGGGGCGCTCGGCCTTGCGGCGGCGCCCGGCACCGGCCTTTCCGCTGCTCCGGCCCGCGGCGGCACCGGCCTTTCCGCTGCTCCGGCCCGCGGCGCGGCTCCTGGGGGCCACTGCCTCGGTCTCGTCGGTGCGGCGGAGGGCCCAGCCCCGGGAGAAGCCTCGGCGGAAGGAGAGCGTCACGAAGCTCTGGCCCACCGCGAAGGCGACAGCACCCACCACGATGACGGCCACGGAGGGGATGACCACGCCCGCGACCACGCCGAGGAAGCCGACGAAGGCGAGAAGCCGCCAGCGCAGCCGCGCCTTGTACTGCAGCAGCACCTCGCCGAGCAGCCAGAGCGCGACGACCCCGAACGCGATGTAGAGGACCGTCCAGCCCATTAGCGCCCCTCTCGTCCGGCCGCCGTCGCCGGCCGGCCGTCAGGACCGCTGGTGCAGTCCCAGATTCTCGTAGATCTCCAACGTGGCCGTGGAGTGGTTCAGGGTAATGAAGTGCAACCCGGGAATCTCCTCGGCCATCAACCGGGCACACAGCTCCGTCGCGTACTCGATCCCGATTGAGCGTACAGCCGCCGCGTCATCCTTCACCGCGAGGATCCTCTCCGCCAGGTCCGGGGGGAACGCCGCGTTGCTGAGCTGTGCGAATCGTTCAATTTGTCGCACGTTGGTGACCGGCATGATTTCCGGAATGATCGGAGTGTCACAACCTGCCGCCGCAACCCGGTCACGCAGCCGGAGGTAATCCTCGGGGTAAAAGAACATCTGGGTGATCGCGAAGTCCGCGCCCGCCCGGCATTTGTCGACGAAGTGCCCGATATCCGTCTCCCAGTCCGTGGAGCGGGGGTGCATCTCGGGGAAGGCGGCCACGCCCACGCAGAAATCACCCGACTCCTTGATGAGCCGGACCAGGTCGGCCGCGTAGCGCACGCCCTCGGGGTGCCGCACCCACTCGGCCAAGGGGTCGCCGGGCGGGTCGCCGCGCAGCGCGAGCATGTTGCGGATGCCGACGTCGGCGTACTGGCCGATGATGTTGCGCAGTTCGGCAACGGAGTGGTTGACCGCGGTCAGGTGGGCGACGGGGGTCAGGGTGGTGTCGGTCGCGATCCGCTCGGTCGCCCGCACGGTGCCCTCACGGGAGGACCCGCCGGCGCCGTAGGTCACCGAGACGAAGGTGGGACCGACGGCTTCGATGCGCCGGATGGCGTTCCACAGCGTCCGTTCACCCTTCTCCGTCCTGGGGGCGGCGAACTCGAACGAATACGAGCGCTCGCCGGAGGCAAGCAGGTCACGCACGGTGTGAGCGTGGTCCGTCCTGGTGGAGGCAGTGCCAAGGGCCATACCGGCAAGTTAACCAGCGGGCTCGGGCACCCCCAAGCCGGATCGGCGATATGCCCTTTTCGCCCGGCTGCTGTCCAGCGCCTGTCTCACGCCTCGGACGGCGACGGTCCCACGTGGGCGCGGATCCGCGCGGCGAGCCGTGCCGTGGCCTCGCCCGGGTCGTCCGCCTCGGTGATGGCCCGTACCACCACGACGCGTCGCGCGCCCGCGTCCAGGACCTCGTCCAGATTGCCCTCGTCGATCCCGCCGATCGCGAACCACGGCCGTTCGGGCCGCAGGGACGCGGCGTAGCGCACCAGGGACAGCCCGGGGGCGTGGCGGCCGGGTTTGGTCGGGGTCGGCCAGCAGGGGCCGGTGCAGAAATAGTCCACGCCGGGCTCGGCGACGGCGGCGGCCACCTCGGCCTCCGCGTGCGTGGAGCGGCCGATCAGCACCTCTTCGCCGAGGATCGCCCGGGCGGCCGGCACCGGCAGGTCGCCCTGGCCCAGGTGCAGCACGCCGGAACCGGCGGCGTGCGCGACGTCCGCGCGGTCGTTGACCGCCAGGAGCCTGCCGTGGCGGCGGGCGGCGTCGGCGAAGACAGCGAGGTGCTCCAGCTCCTCCCCCGCCTCCATGCCCTTGTCGCGCAGCTGGATGATGTCGACGCCGGAGGCGAGGACCGCGTCCAGGAACTGCGGCAGGTCGCCCTGGCGCCTGCGCGCGTCGGTGCACAGGTACAGCCGGGCGTCGGCGAGGTGCTCGCGCGCGGTGGCAGGCATCGGGTCTCTCCCCCGGGTCGGCGGCGTACGGGCCGGGGGCGCCCCTTCGGCGCCCCCGGCCCGTACGCCGGACGGTTTCAGTGGATCTCGGTCAGACGGCGAGCGCCTGGGCGCGGCGCTTCACCTCCGTGCCGCGATTCTCGCGCAGCGCCTGCGCGGGGGTGCCGGGGAGGGTGGGGTCGGGGGTGAAGAGCCACTCCAGCATTTCCTCGTCGCTGAAGCCGTCGTCCCGCAGCAGCGTCAAGGTCCCGGCCAGGCCCTTGACGACCTTGCCGTCGCCGATGAAGTCGGCGGGCACCATGAGCACTCGGTTCTCGCCACGGCGCACCGCGATCAGCTGGCCTTCCTTGATCAGCTGCCGGACGCGCGTCACCTCGATACCGAGATTCTCTGCGATATCGGGGAGGTTGAGCCAGGCGGGGACGAGAGCATCGATCTTTGCGTCAATCTCGGTCACGGGACAAGCCTGCCATCCGCGACTGACAGCCGGTAGCCGGGTTGACCCGAGCCGGGCCCGGAACCCCCGCGGACGTCACTCCACCGGGCGCTCAGAGCACGGCGGACTTCAACGGAACGGAGGCGTCGGCAGCCGTGGCGCGGTCCAGGGCGGCGCCCTTCTCGATGAGCTTGCGCCCCTGGGCCAGGTCGCGCGGGCGCCCCACCGCCAGCAGGGCCACCAGGACGCCCGCGCGCAGCCAGCACACCGCCCAGGCCGCCGTGGAGGGGTCGCCGCGCCACAGGAGCTCGTCGGCGGCCGCGTGGTGGCCCGCGTACTGCACGAAGCGCCCGAACTGCTCGGACCAGAAGTAGGGCACCGGGTCGTACACCGGGCCGCCCGCACCGTGGACGATGTTCTCGGCGACGGTCCGCGGCCCCTGCAGGGCGTTGTCCCAGTGGTGCACCAGCAGCCGCTCCCCGTAGCGGGCCGAGGGGAAGGAGGCGCAGTCGCCGACCGCGTAGACGTCCGGCAGGCAGGTGCGCAGCCGGTCGTCGGCGGCGACGGACCCGTCCGCCGCGAGCTCGATGCCCGAGCCGGCCAGCCAGCCCGTCGCGGGCCGCGCCCCGATGCCGACGACCACCGCGTCCGCGGGCAGGCGCGTGCCGTCGGCCAGGACGACCGCGCCCTCCTCCACCGCGGCCACGCGCGCGCCGGTGAGCAGCCGCGCTCCGCTCTCGGCGTACCAGTCGGCCATGTGGGCGGCGACCTCGTCGGGCATGGCGCCCGCCAGCGGCCGGTCCGCGGCCTCGACGACGGTCACCCGGCAGCCGGCCTCGCGCGCGGCCGTCGCGAACTCCGCGCCGATCCAGCCGGCCCCGACGGCGACGACGTCGCGCTGCCGGGTCAGGACCGGGCGCAGTCGTTCGGCGTCGTCCACGGTGCGCAGCACATGGACGCCCGGCACGTCCTCGCTGCCGGGCAGGGCAATGGGTTCGGCGCCGGTGGCGATGACCAGGACGTCGTAGGGCACGGGGCCGCTCCGGGTCTCCAGCACGTGGTCGGCGGCCCGCAGCCCGGTGGCCTCCAGGCCGAGCCGCAGGTCGATGCCGAGCGAGTCGAAGTCGACCTCGAAGGCGGAGCCCTCCGCCCGGCCGAGCAGGACGGCCTTGGACAGGGGCGGCCGGTCGTAGGGCTGGTGGGGCTCGGCGCCCAGCAGGGTGATCGCGCCGTCCCAGCCCTGCTCCCGCAGGGCGACCGCGGTCTGCACCCCGGCCACGCCCGCGCCGACGATGACGACGACGCGCCGGTCACTGAAGGTGTTCGTCTGCTCGCTCACCCGGTCAACTCTAGGGCGGCGGTCCGCGTCCGCCCGAGCACCGCGTGCCGAGATCTCTGACACAGCGTCACCGTGTCCGGCCGTCCGCCGCCCGGACGTCCCGGCCGGGTCCGCGCCCGCGACCGCGCCGCCCGTCCTGCCGCAGGCGCGGCGCGGCCACCCTTACGGCCGGTCCTCGGCGCGTACTAGGGTGGCCGCTGCACGCACTCGCGGGAGCCCGGACGCACCGGGCTGAGAGGGAGGCTGGACGGCCTCCGACCGTACGAACCTGATCCGGGTCATGCCGGCGAAGGGAGGGGCTGGACGCCCATGCACGCGCATCGCACTGCCGCGCATCATTCCTGCGACGTCCTCGTCATCGGCGGTGGCGTCATCGGCCTGGTCACGGCCTGGCGCGCCGCCCAGCGGGGCCTGCGCACCGCCGTCGCCGACCCGGCGCCCGGCGGTGGCGCGGCACACGTGGCCGCCGGGATGCTGGCCGCCGTGACCGAGCTGCACTACGGCGAGCAGACGCTGCTCGCCCTCAACCTCGCCTCGGCGCGGCGCTACCCGGCGTTCACGGCCGAGCTGGAGGAGGTCAGCGGCCAGGACACCGGCTACCGCGCCTGCGGCACGCTCGCCGTCGCCCTCGACGCCGACGACCGGGCGCACCTGCGGGAGCTGCACGCCCTGCAGCAGCGGTCCGGTCTGGATTCGCAGTGGCTGTCGGGGCGCGAGTGCCGCCGCCTGGAACCGATGCTCGCGCCCGGCGTGGGCGGCGGGCTGCGTGTGGACGGCGACCACCAGACCGATCCCCGGCGGCTGGCGGGGGCCCTGCTGACGGCCTGTGAGCGGGCCGGGGTGGTCTTCCACCGGACGCGGGCGGCGCGGGCCGTGCTCGCCGCGGGCCGGGCCGTCGGCGCCGAGCTGGCGGACGGCACCCGCGTCGCCGCCGGGCAGACCGTGCTGGCGGCGGGCAGCCTCAGCGGCCGCGTCGAGGGGCTCCCGGCGGACGTTCTGCCTCCGGTCCGCCCGGTCAAGGGCCAGATCCTGCGGCTGCGCGTCCCGGACGCCTACCGGCCCTTCCTGTCCCGGACCGTACGGGCGGTCGTCCGCGGCACCCCGGTGTACCTGGTGCCGCGCGAGAACGGCGAGCTGGTCGTCGGCGCGACGAGCGAGGAGCTCGGCTGGGACACCACCGTGACGGCGGGCGGCGTCTACGAGCTGCTGCGCGACGCCCACGAGCTGGTGCCCGGCATCACCGAGCTGCCGCTGGTGGAGACCCTCGCCGGGCTGCGCCCCGGCTCCCCGGACAACGCCCCGCTGCTCGGGCCGACCGGCCTGCCCGGGCTGCTCGTGGCCACCGGGCACCACCGCAACGGTGTGCTGCTCGCGCCCGTCACCGGAGACGTGATGGCCGAGGTGCTCACCACCGGACGGCTGCCCGAAGAGGCCCGCCCGTTCTCCCCCCGACGCTTCACCCCCTCCCCCATGGCCTCAACGGCATGGGAGGTACCCCCATCCCAGGAGCAGCCCGCATGACCGGCAGCGAAGTCACCACCCACACCATCGGCATCAGCGTCAACGGAGAGCACCGCGTCGTCCCCGCGGGGACGACTCTCGGCGGACTCGTCTTGACGCTCACCAGCGCGCACAGCGGCGTCGCCGCCGCCGTCAACGAGGCCGTGGTCCCGCGGGGCCAGTGGCACGTCACCACGCTCGGCGGCGGCGACCGCGTCGAGGTCCTCACCGCGGTGCAGGGGGGCTGATCAGCACAGATGGCAGACGATCTGCTCACCGTCGCGGACGCTTCCTTCACCTCCCGGCTGATCATGGGCACGGGCGGCGCCCCCAGCCTCGACGTCCTCGAACGCGCCCTCGTCGCCTCCGGCACCGAGCTGACGACGGTCGCCATGCGCCGCCTGGACGCCACCGTGCGCGGCTCGGTGCTCTCCGTCCTGGAGAAGCACGGCATCCGGGTGCTGCCGAACACGGCGGGCTGCTTCACCGCCGGCGAGGCGGTCCTCACCGCCCGGCTGGCCAGGGAGGCGCTCGGCACGGACTGGGTCAAGCTCGAAGTGATCGCCGACGAGCGCACCCTGCTGCCCGACCCGATCGAGCTGCTGGACGCGGCCGAGATCCTGGTGGACGACGGCTTCACCGTGCTGCCGTACACCAACGACGACCCGGTCCTGGCCCGCAAGCTGGAGGACGTCGGCTGCGCCGCGATCATGCCGCTGGGCGCGCCGATCGGCTCCGGCCTGGGCATCCGCAATCCGCACAACTTCCAGCTGATCACCGAGCGCGCGGGCGTGCCGGTGATCCTGGACGCGGGCGCGGGCACCGCCTCCGACGCCGCGCTGGCCATGGAGCTGGGCTGTGCGGCGGTGATGCTCGCCTCGGCCGTGACGCGCGCGCAGGAGCCGGTAATGATGGCGGAGGCCATGCGGCACGCGGTGGAGGCGGGCCGGCTGGCCCACCGGGCGGGCCGGATTCCGCGCCGTCACTTCGCCGAGGCCTCGTCCCCGGTGGCCGGCATGGCGGTGCTGGACCCGGAACGTCCGGCTTTCTGACCGGCCCTCCTGTCACTGTTCGGCTTCAGAAAGCGTGAGCGAGGCCCATCGCGTACGGGGTGCCGGTCATGGCTCGTAAACTCCTATGCCGTGGATACGACCCTGCCGGACCCCCTTGTCGATCACCTGCTCGACGGCCGCTACCGCGTCGAGGCGCGGGTGGCCGTGGGCGGCATGGCCACGGTCTACCGAGCCGTGGACACCCGGCTCGACCGGGTGCTCGCCCTGAAGGTGATGCACCCCTCGCTCGCCGCCGACGCGGCCTTCGTGGACCGTTTCATCCGCGAGGCCAAGTCCGTCGCCCGGCTCGACCACCCCAACGTGGTGAGCGTCTTCGACCAGGGCACCGACGGCCGGTACGTCTACCTGGCCATGGAGTACGTCGCCGGGTGCACCCTGCGTGACGTGCTGCGCGAGCGCGGGGCCCTGCAGCCGCGCGCCGCGCTCGACGTCCTGGAGCCGGTGCTGGCCGCCCTGGGCGCCGCGCACCTGGCGGGGCTGGTGCACCGCGACATGAAGCCGGAGAACGTCCTCATCGGCGACGACGGCCGCGTCAAGGTCGCCGACTTCGGGCTCGTGCGGGCGGTGGACACCAACACCACGACCAGCACCGGGTCCGTCCTGGGCACGGTCTCCTACCTGGCCCCCGAGCAGATCGAGCACGGCACGGCCGACCCGCGCGCGGACGTCTACGCCTGTGGCGTGGTGCTCTACGAGATGCTCACCGGCGCCAAGCCGCACTCCGGCGGCACCCCGGCCCAGGTCCTCTACCAGCACCTTCACGAGGACGTGCCGCCGCCGTCGGCGGCCGTCCCCGGGCTCGCGCCGGAGCTGGACGCCCTGGTGGCCGCCGCCGCCGCCCGCGACCCCCGGCTGCGCCCGGACGACGCGGTCGCCCTGCTGGGCGAGGTCCGCCAGGCGCGTGCGGCCCTGTCCGCCGGGCAGCTGGACGCGGTGCCCCCGACGGCGGCGGCCGCGGCGGGCGCGGACGGGGCCGGCTCCGAGGAGCGGACGAGCGTGATCCCGCGCCCGGTGACGGCGCAGCCCCTGCCTCCGCGGGCCGAGGACGACCTGCTCCACCGCACCGCGCGCCTGGAGCACCCGGCTGCGCCCCAGCACCCGGTGCCCCCGGCCCATACGCCGCAGGACCCGCGGCGGACCGGATGGCCGCTGCGGCGCCGCTGGATCCTCGTGGTGGCCGCCGCCCTGCTGGCGGTGCTGGCGGGCACGGGCGTGTGGTACGTCAACTCCGGCCAGTTCACCTCCGTGCCGGCCGTCCTGGACATGACCGAGAACAAGGCGGCCGAGGAGCTGGACAAGGCCGGGCTCGGGATGAAGACCCGGCAGGCGTTCAGCGACACCGTCGAGCGCGGCCACATCATCTCCACCGACCCGAAGCCGGGCGAGCGCATCCGCAACACCGGCAAGGTGACGATCACCATCTCGCGCGGGCCGCAGCGGGCCGAGGTGCCCAATGTCGCGGGCATGCCCTTCGACGACGCCAAGCGGAAGATCGAGGGCCAGGGGCTGACCGTCGGCGACGTCGGCCGGCAGTTCAGCGACGAGACCCCCAAGGACGCGGTGCTCTCCACGGACCCCCGGCCCGGTACGCAGCTGCGGCCCGACTCGGCGGTGGCCCTCGTCGTCAGCAAGGGCAGGCCGCGCAGCGTCCCCGACGTCGCCGGCCTGTCCGTCGCCGACGCCACCACCGCCCTGCGCGGCGCCGGCTTCCAGGTCAAGGTCTCCGACACCGAGGTCTACTCCCCCCGGGACAAGGGCACCGTGGCCGAGCAGTCCCCCGGCAAGGGCTCGCGGGCCGCCGAGGGTGACACCGTCACCGTGACCGTCTCCAAGGGCAAGGAGATGGTCGCCGTCCCGGATGTCACCGGCAGGAGCGAGGCGGAGGCCAGGAGGGCCCTGACGGCCGCGGGCTTCCAGGTGAAGGTGGACCGGCCGTTCCTCTTCCCCAAGGACTCGGTCGACAGCCAGTCCGTGCGGGGCGGCGAGCAGGCCGCCAAGGGCGACACCGTCGTCATCCGGCTGAAGAGCGGATTCTGACCACCGTGAGCATGAACGACATCCTTCCCGGCCGGCTGCGCAACCCCGTCGGCGGCCACATCCCCGTGGCGGGCGGCCTCGCCAGGACCGGCCTGCCGTATGCCCGGGAGATGGGCGCCGAGGCCGTCCAGGTCTTCGTCGCCAACCCGCGCGGCTGGGCGACCCCGGCCGGCAGCGCACGGCAGGACGAGGAGTTCCGCGCCGCCTGCGCGCGGGAGTCGCTGCCCGTCTTCGTGCACGCCCCCTACCTGATCAATTTCGGCTCCCACACCGAGGCCACCGTCGAGAAGTCGGTGGAGTCACTGCGGCACTCGCTGCGCCGGGGGCGGGAGATCGGCGCGCGCGGCGTCGTCGTCCACACCGGCTCCGCCACCGGCGGCCGGCCCCGCCGCGAGGCCCTGGCCCAGGTGCACGAGCGGCTGCTGCCCCTGCTGGAGGAGCTCACCCACGACGACGACCCGCGGCTGCTGCTGGAGCCGACGGCGGGTCAGGGCGCCTCGCTGTGCTCACTGGCGGCCGACCTCGGGCCGTACTTCGACGCTCTGGAGCACCACCCGAAGCTCGGGGTCTGCCTGGACACCTGCCACCTCTTCGCCGCCGGGCACGACCTGGCCGGGCCGGGCGGGATGAAGCCGGTGCTCGACGAGCTGGTCGACGTGGCCGGTGTGGGGCGGCTGGGGCTCATTCACGCCAATGACTCCAAGGACGTCGTCGGCGCGCACAAGGACCGGCACGAGAACATCGGTTCCGGTCACATCGGCGCCGAGCCCTTCGCGGAGCTGTTCACGCACCCGGCGACCGAGGGGGTGCCGCTGACGATCGAGACGCCCGGCGGCAAGGAAGGACACGCCGCCGACGTCGCGCGGCTGAAGGCCCTGCGGGACGGCTGACCGGAGCAGCCGTACGGGGGCCCGCCGGGGCTACAGCTCGGGGCCCTCGCCCGGCTTCTCCTGGTAGGAGTAGCGCTGTTCGCGCCAGGGGTCGCCGATGTTGTGGTAGCCGCGCTCTTCCCAGAAGCCGCGCCGGTCGGCGGTCATGTACTCCACGCCGCGCACCCATTTGGGGCCCTTCCAGGCGTAGAGGTGCGGCACGACCAGCCGGACGGGGAAGCCGTGCTCGGCGGTGAGGAGTTCACCGTCCTTGTGGGTGGCGAACATGGTCTTCCCGGCGGTGAAGTCGGCGAGCCGCAGATTCGAGCTGAAGCCGTACTCGGCCCACACCATCACATGCGTGACCTCGGGTGCGGGCGGGGCCAGTTCGAGGATCGTACGGGCCGAAACCCCACCCCACTCGGCGCCGAGCATGCTGTACTTCGTGACGCAGTGCAGATCCGCCACCACCGTCGTGTAGGGCAGCGCGGCGAACTCGTCGTGCGTCCAGCAGTGCTTGTTCCCGTCGGCGGTCGAACCGAAGACACGGAACTCCCAGCGGTCCGGCTTGAACTTCGGGACCGGGCCGTAGTGCGTCACCGGCCATCCGCGCTGGAGCCGCTGCCCCGGAGGCAAGAGCTCCCCTTTGCGGCTTTCGGTGTTCTTCGAGGGCCCCATGGCTCAATGGTGTCAGACCACGGGGGGTGCTGATGACCAGGGGACGGCCGGGTCACCGGCCCGGCGCGACACATCGGGGCAACTCCCACTAAGTGTGTACTTACTGGACGGCTCCCCGGGGCGGTGCGAGGATGCGCGCAACCTGCAAGTCATCCTCCCCCACAGGCCTGAACGGCCGTGGGCGGTGCCCCCAGGAAGGAGCACTCTGCGATGCAGGGCGACCCCGAGGTCATCGAGTTCCTGAATGAGCAGCTGACGGCCGAGTTGACGGCCATCAATCAGTACTTCCTGCACGCGAAGCTGCAGGAGCACCACGGCTGGACGAAGATCGCCTCGCACACGCGTGCGGAGTCGTTCGACGAGATGAAGCACGCGGAGATCCTGACCGACCGGATCATCTTCCTGGAGGGGCTGCCGAACTATCAGCGGCTCTTCCACGTCCGGATCGGCCAGACGGCCACCGAGATGTTCATGGCCGACCGGCAGGTGGAGGTCGAGGCCATCGACCGCCTCAGGCGCGGCGTGGAGGTCATGCGGGCCAAGGGCGACATCACCTCGGCCAACATCTTCGAGTCGATCCTCGCGGACGAGGAGGACCACATCGACTATCTCGACACGCAGCTGGAGCTGATCGAGAAACTCGGCGAGCCGCTCTACCTCGCCCAGTTCATCGAGCAGGAGAACGGCGGGAGCGACTGACCGGCCGCGACGGCTAGGCGGCGGCCCGCTCCTTCGCGGCCGCGGACGCCGGCATGAACGCCACGTCGGGGGCCAGCACGTCGCTCTCCCCCTGCTCGGCCAGCTCACGGCGCGGGCACGCGCCACGCCCGAGCAGCGCCTGGATCCGGCGCACACAGCCACCGCAGTCGGTGCCGGCCTTGCAGGCGGAGGCGATCTGCCGGGGCGTGCACGCCCCCTTGTCCGCGTGCTGACGCACCTGCTGCTCCGTGATGCCGAAGCACGAGCAGACGTACACGCGGTCACCGCCTTGCGTCGCCGGGGGGGCCGGGTTGATCAATAAGGTTACCCTTACCTTACCCGGCCCGGCGGCCGAAAGACAACGCCGTGGGGCCCGGATCACAGATCCGGGCCCCACGGTCGTCACCTGCGGTTCCTACTGGTCGCGGTACATCTCGGCGACCAGGAAGGCCAGGTCCAGGGACTGGCTGCGGTTGAGGCGGGGGTCGCACGCCGTCTCGTAGCGCTGGTGCAGGTCATCGACGAAGATCTCGTCACCGCCGCCCACGCACTCGGTGACGTCGTCACCGGTCAGCTCGACGTGGATGCCGCCCGGGTGGGTGCCGAGGCCCTTGTGGACCTCGAAGAAGCCCTTGACCTCGTCCAGCACGTCGTCGAAGCGGCGGGTCTTGTGGCCCGAGGCCGCCTCGAAGGTGTTGCCGTGCATCGGGTCGGAGACCCAGACCACCTGCGCACCGGACGCCGTGACCTTCTCCACCAGCGTCGGGAGCTTGTCGCGGATCTTGTCCGCGCCCATGCGGGTGATGAACGTCAGCCGGCCCGGCTCGCGGTCCGGGTCGAGCCGCTCGATCAGGGTCAGGGCGTCCTCGGGCGTCGTCGACGGCCCGAGCTTCACCCCGATCGGGTTGCGGATCTTCGAGGCGAACTCGATGTGCGCCCCGTCCAGCTGCCGGGTGCGCTCGCCGATCCAGACCATGTGGCCCGAGACGTCGTACAGGTGGCCGGTGCGCGAGTCGACACGGGTCAGCGCGGACTCGTAGTCGAGGACCAGCGCCTCGTGCGAGGCGAAGAACTCGACGGTCTTGAACTCCTCCGGGTCCACCCCGCAGGCGTTCATGAAGCTCATCGCCCGGTCGATCTCACGGGCCAGCTGCTCGTAGCGCTGCCCGGACGGCGAGGACTTCACGAAGTCCTGGTTCCAGGCGTGCACCTGGCGCAGGTCCGCGTAACCGCCGGTGGTGAACGCCCGCACCAGGTTCAGCGTGGACGCCGAGGCCTGGTACATGCGCTTCAGCCGCTGCGGGTCCGGGGTACGGGCCTCGGGGGTGAAGGCGAAGCCGTTGACGGAGTCGCCGCGGTAGGTCGGCAGGGTCACGCCGTCGCGGGTCTCGGTCGGCTTCGAGCGCGGCTTGCTGTACTGGCCGGCGATGCGGCCGACCTTCACCACGGGCACGGACCCGGCGTAGGTGAGCACCGCACCCATCTGCAGCAGCGTCTTGAGCTTGTTGCGGATCTGGTCGGCACCGACGGCGTCGAAGGCCTCCGCGCAGTCGCCGCCCTGGAGCAGGAACGCCTCACCACGGGCGACGGCTCCCAGGCGCTGGCGCAGCTGGTCGCACTCGCCCGCGAAGACGAGGGGCGGATAGGACTCGAGGTCGGCGATCACATCGCGCAGAGCCTCTTGGTCCGGCCAGTCAGGCTGCTGCGCCGCGGGCAGGGAGCGCCAGGTGTTGCCACCGGCGTGGATTTCAGCGTTCACGGTCACGCCTCAACATTACGGGGTCCCGGCGGTCATCCAGCGGCCGGACCGCACTGTGAGACATTCGCCGGGACAGCCTTGGGAAAACCCGGGACCCGCCCGGGGCGCGTCGGGTAGTGTGCCCGCCATGTACGTGCTCGAGTCCCGGAATCAGAACTGGTGGTGGACCGCTCCTCCGGCGGCCCACTGATCGCGCGTACTCCCGACCGATCGCGAAGGCCGCCCCGAGGGGCGGCCTTCGGCGTTCCCCACCCGGGACGCCGGCCCCGAGGCCGTTCCTCCTCCAGGAAGGAACACCTTGATGACCGTCGACACCGCCGCCCTGCTCGCCCGGCTGAGCAGCGCCGGCTGCCCGCCCTTCGCCCTGCTCCACCGCCACACTCCCGGCCGCCCGCACGACACCGTAGAGCTGCTGCTGGGCCCGGTGAGCGAGGCCGGGCGCCTGGCTGACATCCCGCTGCCCGCCGGCCCGCCCGCGCACGGCGGCCCGGCGCACGACGCGCTGGCCCTCGTCCCCTTCCGCCAGATCCGCGAGCGCGGCTTCGACGTCCGCGACGACGGCACGCCCCTGCTGGTCCTGCGGCCCGAGGAGTCCTACGAGCTCCCGCTCGCCGAGGTCAGCGCCGCGCTGCCCGCACACCGGGTACGGGTCGAGGGCGGCGCCTTCGACGTGGACGACGAGGAGTACGCGCGGATCGTCGAACGCGTCATCGAGGACGAGATCGGCACGGGTGAGGGTGCCAACTTCGTCATCCGGCGCACCTTCGAGGGCGAGATCCACGGGTTCACCGCCGCCGACGCGCTCTCGCTCTTCCGGCGCCTGCTGGGCGGCGAGCGCGGCGCCTACTGGACCTACGTCGTGCACACCCCCGGTCGCACGCTGGTGGGCGCGAGCCCCGAGGTGCACGTGCGGATGTCCGGCGGGACGGTCGTGATGAACCCCATCAGCGGCACCTACCGCTATCCGGCCGGAGGTCCTGCGGCCGGTCCCACCACCGAAGGGCTCCTCGGCTTCCTGCACGACCGCAAGGAGGTGGAGGAGCTGTCCATGGTCGTGGACGAGGAACTGAAGATGATGTGCACCGTCGGCGACATGGGCGGCGTGGTCGTCGGCCCCCGCCTGCGGGAGATGGCCCACCTCGCGCACACCGAGTACGAGCTGCGCGGACGCTCGTCACTGGACGTCCGGGAGGTGCTCCGCGAGACGATGTTCGCGGCCACGGTCACCGGCTCGCCCGTCCAGAACGCCTGCCGGGTCATCGAACGGTACGAACCCCGCGGCCGCGGCTACTACGCGGGCGCGCTCGCCCTCATCGGCCGGGACGCGGGCGGCGCGCAGACCCTCGACTCGCCGATCCTCATCCGTACGGCCGACATCGACCGGCGCGGCCGGCTGCGGGTGGGCGTCGGCGCCACGCTCGTACGCCACTCCGACCCACGCGGCGAGGTCGCCGAGACCCACGCCAAGGCGGCGGGCGTCCTGGCCGCCCTCGGCGTCCGGCCGGGCCCGCTACGTCCCGCGACGGCCCGGCCCGTACGGCTGGCCGACGACCCCCGGGTACGGGCGGCCCTGGACGCCCGCCGCGCCGACCTGGCCCCCTTCTGGCTGCGGATGCGGACCGAGTCCTCGGCCGCCGCACTGAGCGGGCACGCGCTCGTCGTCGACGGCGAGGACACCTTCACGGCGATGCTCGCCCACCTGCTGCGCACCTCGGGGCTGGCGGTGACGGTGCGGCGCTACGACGAACCGGGGCTGCGGGAGGCCGCGCTGAGCCATGCGGGCCCCGTGGTGCTGGGCCCCGGCCCGGGCAACCCCGCCGACGCGGCCGACCCGAAGATGCGGCTGCTGCGCGAGCTGGCCGCGTCCCTGCTGCGGGAGCACCGGCACGGTCTGCTGGGGGTGTGCCTGGGGCACGAGCTGATCGCGGCGGAGCTGGGGCTGGAGATCGTACGGAAGGACGTGCCCTTCCAGGGCGCCCAGGAGCGGATCGACTTCTTCGGGAGGGAGGAGACGGTGGGGTTCTACAACACGTTCACGGCGCGCGGCGATGCGCAGGGTGTGGAACTGAGCCGGGACCCCGTCACCGCAGACGTGCACGCGCTGCGCGGGCCGGGCTACGCCGGTGTGCAATTCCACCCCGAGTCGGTACTGACGCTCAACGGGTCGGCGATCATCACCGAGCTGCTGGCGGCCGTCCTGGTCTGACCCGCCGCTGCGCGGCGGGCTCCTCCCACCCGCCCACCCGTTGACCGGAAGCGTCAATGACGTACCGGGTGATCGGGCGGGCGGGTGGACGGGGGCCCGCGCCGGAGGCACAGGACACCACCGGCGGTCAGCCGAAGAAGACCTTCGCCTCCTCGTACAGCGCGGCCGGCACGGTCTTCAGCCGTGCCGTCGCCTCCGCCAGCGGAACACGGACCACGTCCGTGCCCCGCAGGGCGACCATCTGCCCGAAGTCCCCGTCCCGCACCGCGTCGATCGCGTGCAGCCCGAAGCGCGTGGCGAGCCAGCGGTCGAAGGCGCTGGGCGTCCCGCCGCGCTGGACGTGGCCGAGCACCGTGGTGCGGGCCTCCTTGCCCGTACGCGCCTCGATCTCCTTGGCCAGCCACTCCCCCACTCCGGACAGCCGGACGTGGCCGAAGGAGTCGAGCGCGGCGGAGTCCTTCAGCACCAGATCGCCGTCGCGCGGCATGGCGCCCTCCGCGACGACGACGATCGGGGCGTAGCTGGCGCGGAAGCGGGAGGTGACCCAGCCGCAGACCTCTTCGAGGTCGAAGCGCTGCTCGGGGACGAGGATGACGTTCGCCCCGCCGGCCAGGCCGCAGTGGAGGGCGATCCAGCCGGCGTGCCGGCCCATGACCTCCACGACGAGGACGCGCATGTGCGACTCGGCCGTGGTGTGCAGGCGGTCGATGGCCTCGGTGGCGATGTTGACGGCGGTGTCGAAGCCGAAGGTGTAGTCCGTGGCGGAGAGGTCGTTGTCGATGGTCTTGGGCACGCCGACGCAGCGGACGCCGTGCTCGTCGTGGAGGCGCGAGGCGACGCCGAGGGTGTCCTCGCCGCCGATGGTGATGAGGGCGTCCACCTCGTGCTCGGCGAGGCTCTCCGCGATGCGGCGGACCCCGTCCCGCTCCTTGAAGGGGTTGGTCCGTGAGGAGCCGAGGACGGTTCCCCCGCGCGGCAGGATGCCGCGCACCGCCTCGATGCCGAGACGCACCACCGCGCCGTGCAGGGGGCCGCGCCAGCCGTCCCTGAAGCCGATGAAGTCGTAGCCGTAGTCCTGCACGCCCTTGCGGACGACCGCGCGGATGACCGCGTTGAGCCCGGGGCAGTCACCGCCGCCGGTCAGCACTCCGATCCGCATGACAACACCTTTCCCTTCCGCCGGGGAACGCCCGGCCGCGAAGGGTCAGGCGTCGTCGAGACCTCGCTCTATCGCGTAGCGGACGAGCTCCACGCGGTTGTGCAGCTGGAGCTTGCCCAAGGTGTTCTGCACATGGTTCTGCACCGTGCGGTGAGAAATAACCAGCCGCTCGGCGATCTGCTTGTACGACAGACCCTTGGCCACGAGCCGCAGGACCTCCGTCTCACGGTCGGTGAGTTGCGGGGCCTTCGGCTCGTCGGGGGCGGCGGGGGCGGGGTCGGCGGCCAGGCGGCGGTACTCGCCGAGGACCAGGCCGGCCAGGCCCGGCGTGAAGACGGGGTCGCCGGCCGCGGTGCGGCGCACGGCGTCCAGCAGCTCCTCCGTGCTGGCGGACTTGAGCAGGTAGCCCGTCGCGCCGGACTTCACCGCCTCCAGGACGTCGGCGTGCTCGCCGCTGGCGGAGAGCACCAGGACGCGCAGCTCCGGCCGGTCCGCCACCAGCTCCTTGCAGACGGCGGCGCCGGGCAGGCCGGGGAGATTGAGGTCCAGGACCAGGACGTCGGGCCGGGCCGCCCCGGCCCTGCGCACCGCCTGGGGGCCGTCACCGGCGGTGGCCACCACGTCGTACCCGGCGGCCGCCAGGTCGCGGGCGACCGCGTCCCGCCACATGGGGTGGTCGTCGACCACCATGACCCGTACTGCCTCAGCGTTCATCACGTGCCCTCGCTCCCCCGTGGGACCTTCAGTTCGACTTCGGTGCCCTGCCCCGGCACCGACACCAGCTCGGCGCTGCCGCCCAGGTCCCGCAGCCGGCCGCGGATGGACAGGGCGACGCCCATGCGCCCCTCCCGCTCCGCGTCCGCCAGCCGTCCCTCGGGGATGCCCGGGCCGTCGTCCCGCACGGTGACGATCACCGCGTCCGGCTCGTCCTCGAGCAGGATCCAGGCCCGCGCGCCCCCACCGGCGTGCTTGGCGACATTGTCCAGTGCGGCACTGACAGCAGCCGCCAGCTCCGCCGCCGCGGCCGCCTCCAGCAGGACGGGCGTACCGGGCGCCGATACGCTGACGGCGGCTCCGGCGTGCGGGGCCAGGAGCGCCCGTACGTCGCAGGGGCCGGCCGGCGGCACGGCGGTGGGGGCCACGGTCCGTACCAGCTCGGCGTCCTCGGCGAGCTGGGCGGCGGAGGGTTGTGGGGGCAGCAGTCCGCCGGCGACCAGGCTGCGCAGCGCGATCTCCTGCTCGCCGGCCATGCGGCCCAGCTCGGCGGCCTCGCCGCCGAGCTGCGCACCCCGGCGCTGCACCATCGCCAGGACCTGCAGGACGCTGTCGTGGATGTCGCGGGCCAGCCGCTCGCGCTCGCGGGTGGCCGCGTCGATCTGCAGGGCGCGGGCGAGCGTGCGCTCACTGGCGCGGGCGACCTCGACGATGTAGCCGATGGCGATGCTGGAGACCCACACCAGGACCACGTTGTGGACGGTGTCGCGGGCCGCGCTGCCGCGCTCCAGGAGGTTGGCGGCCGCGACGAGCGTGGAACCGGCCGCCGCCCAGCGCCAGCCGCCCTTGATGGCCAGGCCCAGCACGGCTCCGCCGGTCCAGATGGACGGCAGGGTGGCCCCGCCTGCGTGGATGCGCTCGGCGGTGTCGACGAAGAAGGTGAGTGCGATTCCGGCGAGTGCGATCGTCAGGTCGGCGATCAGGAACGGCTTCGTGCACCGTTCGGCGGAGGTGACCCTGTTCCAGGTCAGCAGTGTCCACAGGGTGAGTACGCCCATGTAGAGCGCGGCACCGAGCGGATGGGCGTACTCGCGGTAGTTGAGGAGGAAGAGCGTGAGCGCGTAGCCGAGCGTCAGGATGCGGTAGCCGGTCAACGCACGCCACAGGGGCAGCTCCACCGACATCCGCACGGCACGCGGACGCCCACCGGTGCGCTGTCTCATCCCTGCCCCAACCCCCAGCCGGGCGACCTACGCCTCGGGCTTGTGTTCTGCCTTCTGCTCCGTCTTGCCGGCCCTGTCGAGTCCGGCGGCCTTCGCCGCCTTCTCCTCCTCGGCCTTCTGCTTCGCCTCGTCCGCGATCTGCCGCTTGGCGGCCGTCGCGTAGATGTCGACGTACTCCTGGCCGGAGAGCTTCATGATCTCGTACATGACCTCGTCGGTCACCGAGCGGAGGATGAAGCGGTCGCCGTCCATGCCGTGGTAGCGGCTGAAGTCCAGCGGCTTGCCGATCCGGATGCCCGGCCGGACCATCTTCGGCAGGACCTTCCCCGGTGGCTGCACCTTCTCCGTGTCGATCATGGCGACCGGGATCACGGGGGCTCCGGTGGCCAGCGCCACCCGGGCGAGCCCGCCGGGCTTGCCGCGGTAGAGGCGGCCGTCCGGGGAACGGGTGCCCTCGGGGTAGATGCCGAAGAGCTCACCGCGCTCCAGTACCTCGATGCCGCTCTTGATCGCGGCCTCGCCCGCACCCCGCGCACCCGAGCGGTCCACCGGGAGCTGGCCGACGCCCTTGAAGAAGGCGGCCGTCAGCTTGCCCTTGACGCCCGGGGAGGTGAAGTACTCCTGCTTCGCAATGAAGGTGATCTTGCGATCGAGCACCGCGGGGAGGAAGAACGAGTCCGAGAACGACAGGTGGTTGCTGGCCAGGATCGCGGGCCCCTCGGCCGGGATGTTCTCCAGGCCCTCCACCCACGGCCGGAAGGCAAGCTTCAGCGACCCGCCGATGGACAGCTTCATAGCGCCGTAGAACAACCGAGAACCTCCTGTAGTGACGAGGAGACCTTAACCTGCCTACCCGCCGTGCGGCGCTCCGCGTAGGCTGAGGGCCAGCCCCTCTCTTTCCTGTTGTCCCGCTCCATTGATCGGAGATTCCGGTGCCGCTCCTCCCCGGAGCCGAGCCGTTCCGCCATGACGGCGGAGAGGTCGGCGTCCTCGTGTGTCACGGCTTCACCGGTTCCCCGCAGTCCGTCCGGCCCTGGGCCGATTATCTCGCGGAGCGGGGCCTGAGCGTCTCCCTGCCGCTGCTGCCGGGGCACGGCACGCACTGGCAGGACATGGCGGTCACCGGCTGGCAGGACTGGTACGCCGAGGTCGACCGCGAGCTGTGGTCGCTGCGGGAGCGGTGTTCGCGGGTCTTCGTGTGCGGCCTGTCGATGGGCGGCGCCCTGACGCTGCGCCTGGCGGCCAGGCACGGCGACGCGGTCTCCGGCATCGTCCTGGTCAACCCCGCCAACAAGGTGCACGGCCTGGCCGCCAGGGCACTGCCGGTGGTGCGCCACCTGGTCCGTACGACCAAGGGCATCGCCAGCGACATCGCCAAGCCCGGCATGGTGGAGACCGGCTACGACCGGGTGCCGCTGCACGCCGCGCACTCCTTCCGGCGTTTTCTGCGGATGCTGGACTCCGAACTGCCCCAGGTCACCCAGCCCTTGCTGCTGATGCACAGCCCCGAGGACCACGTGGTGCCGCCGGCCGACTCGGCGCGCATCCTGGCACGGGTCTCCTCCCGGGACATCACCGAGCGGCTGCTGGAGCACAGCTACCACGTGGCGACGCTGGATAACGACGCCCAGTCGGTCTTCGAGGAGACGTACGCGTTCATCGGCCGGCTCTCCGCCGGTGCGGGCGAGGAGAGCGCCGGCATGCAGGGGACGGCGTCCCGTGGCTGAGCGCGACGCGGACCGGGACCGCGACGAGAGCCGCGACCCGCTGGACGAGGACCGGGCGTGGGCCGAGCTGGTCGCCGCCTACGGCGAGCAGCCGGACCCGGACAAGGGACGCTGGCCCGCGACGAGCGACATAGCCGACAGCCCGGCGGCGCCCCCTGAGGGCGAGCCCGCCACCGCTGCCGACGACGAGAACGCCCCCGGCAGCCCGGCGAAGGCAGGCCCGGACGCCGCCTCCGCCGCCCCGCCGCCTCCCGAGCGGCCCGGCAGCTTCATCGTCTACGCCCCGGGCGTCGGCCCGCGCGACGGGAACGCGGCCGATGCCGCCGACGAGGAGGCCCCGGAGGAGGGGCACTTCGTGCCGCCGGAGCCGCCACCGCTGCCGACGGGTGACGTCACGTCGCGCTTCGCGTGGATCGCGGTGCTCGGTGGGCCGTTGCTGCTGCTGATCATGGTGCTGCTGCGGCAGGAGCTGACGTGGTGGATCACCACGCTGGGTGTGGGCGGGTTCCTGGGCGGCTTCGCGACGCTGGTCCTTCGGATGAAGGACGGCGACGACGAGGACGACGACGACCCGGGCCGCGGCGCGGTGGTGTAGGCACAGATCCAGCCCGTCCGGCGTTTGAGGACCGGGGTCCGGGGCAGCGCCCCGGTCAGGCGGCCGGCACCCGCAGTGCCGCCAGCACCGGCAGGTGGTCCGTGGCCGCCCTCAGGTCCGCTTCGGTGACGCCCGGGAGGCCCATCGGCACCCCGCAGCCCAGCACCTCGACGCCCTCGGTCGCGAGGACCGCGTCGATGCGCTGCAGGGGGTCGCCGAGCCGGGTCGTGTGCTCGCGCCCCCACGGCCGGGTCGCCCAGCCGTCCTGCAGCGCCCCCGCGAGCAGGCCGAACGTACGCCCCTCGGGCCGGTCGTTGAGGTCGCCGGCCGCCACGGCGTGCGGCGTGCCCAGGGCCGGCAGCCGGTCGAGGAGCAGCCGCCCCTGCTCGTAACGCTCGCCGTCCCGGATGCTCAGGTGGCAGCTGAGGACGCCGAGCCGGGCCCGGCCGAAGCGCAGGACCGCCGTGGCGAAGCCGCGCTGGTGCAGGCCCGGGGTCCGGGGCAGCAGGATGTCCGCACTGCGCTCCACGTGGGCGCGGAGCGAGGTGAGGATCATGGGGCCCGAGGCGGTGGCGCCCCCGGTGGTGTACACCAGGCCCGTGTCGCGGGCGAGGCGGGACGCGGCCTTGCGCCAGCGGAAGAAGCGCGGCGCCTCCTGGACGCACAGGACGTCTGGCGCACAGGCCCGGACGACCCGGGCCAGTGCGGCGGTGTCGTCGCGCATGGAGCGGATGTTGTAGCTCAGCACGCGGACGACGGCGGAGCCGTCGGACTCCGTCCGGGACGCGGGCAGGTCGTGCAACACGGTGCTGTCCCCTTCCGCCGCAACGGCGCTACGAGAGGGTGGAGTCCGACGGTCGTCCGCCGTGGAGGCGGGGGTTAGCCCTGGCGCGCGAGGTCGGCCGCGCCCACCAGGCCGGCCTTGCCGCCCAGCTTCGCGGCGAGCACCTGCGCGTGCGGGCGCCACTGGCCGCCGACGAGCCAGCGGCGGAAGGACTTGCGGATCGGGTCCAGGACCAGGTCGCCCTCGTCCGAGACGCCGCCGCCGACGATGAACGCCGAGGGGTCGAAGAGGGAGGCGAGGTCGGCCAGGCCCGCGCCGGCCCAGCGGGCCAGCTCACGGAAGGAGTCGATCGCCACCGGGTCGCCCTGGCGGGCGGCGTCGCTGATGTGCTTGCCCTCGATGCCCTCGGGGGTGCCGTCACCCAGGGCGAGGAGGATCTCGGCGTTCTCCGGGGTGGCCTGTGCGCGCTGCCTGGCGTAGCGGACGAGGGCGCGGCCGGAGGCGTACTGCTCCCAGCAGCCCTGGCTGCCGCAGCCGCACAGCAGACCGTCCGGCACGACGCGGATGTGGCCGAACTCGGCGGCCACGCCGAAGCGGCCACGGCGCAGCTTGTTGCCGATGATGATGCCGCCGCCGAGACCGGTGCCCAGGGTGATGCAGATGACGTCGTCGTGGCCCTGGCCGGCACCGAAGCGGTACTCGCCCCAGGCGGCGGCGTTGGCGTCGTTCTCGACGACGACCGGCAGGCCCACGCGCTGCTCGACCTTGTCCTTGAGCGCCTCGTGCCGCCAGTTGATGTTCGGGGCGAAGAGGACGGTGGCCCGCTTGTCGTCCACGTAGCCGGCGGCGCCGATGCCGACGGCCTCGACCTCGTAGCCTTCGCTGACCGTGCGCACCGCGTCCGCGATGGCGTCGATGACGCCTTCAGGGGTGTCGGGGGTCGGCACCTTGCACGTCGCGAGGATCGAGCCCTCTTCGTCGACCACGCCGGCCGCGATCTTCGTGCCGCCGATGTCGACGCCGATGGTGAGTCCCATGTGTCCCTCAGTATTCGCTCGAACCCCGCCGCGCCCCACCGTACCGGAGACGGGGTAGGCCCATGTCCTCAAGGCCATGAGGGAGATCAGTCGAGGTCGATGCGCTCGCTGCCGCCGTTGTCGCCCTCCTCCTTGCGCTCGTCCGCGCGGGGCTCGCGAGGCGCGCGCGCCGGCTCGTCGCGCGTCCAGCGCCCCTCGTGTCCGTGGACTGCGGCACGGTAGGCGGCCATCAGTTCGGAGCCGGCGGAGGCCAGGTGGTCGAAGACCTCGGGGTTGCGGTCGATGACCGGTTCGACGGCGGCCTTCGCCTGGGCGATGAGGTGCTGGACGGCGCCCTGCGCGGCCGCGCCCGCCAGCGGCAGCTGGAAGGCGGAGACCTTGTCGGCGACGGCGTCGACGAGCTTGCGCAGCTCCTCGGCGGCGCTGCCCGGTTCGTGCCCCTGCCCGGATTCCGCGCGGCGGCGGGCCTTCTCTGCGGCGAGGTCCTCGGCGCAGGCCCGTTCCCAGGCGTCGGGGTCGGGCGCCTGGCCGGGGCCGGGGCGCTCGGTGGCATCGGTCATGACGGACTCCTGCGGGCTGGATTTATCTTCGACGTTACCTGAACGCCATGGTGCCGTTCAGGTAGTCCTTGGCCACAGGTCGGGGTCGGGTATGAAACGTACGCTCAGCGCCCCGTCGCGCAGCCCGGCGCCGGAGACGGTGCAGCGGCGCAGCGCGGACGGCAGGGGCAGGACGCGGCGGAACGGGCCGACGGCGACGATGAGTTCGTCACCGCGGCGCACGAGGCCGAGCGCGTCCCGGTCGGCCCCGGGCAGGGGCAGCCGCCACACGAGCATGCCGTCGGTGGCCAGGCGGTCCTCGACGGTCCAGGGGTCGGTGGGCGGGCGGTCCTGGTGGTCCTCGCGGGGCAGGGTGGCGCGGGCGGCCAGGGTCTGGAGGTCCGCGAGGCCGCGCGGGGACCGGCCGAGGTGGGGCAGGTCGCGCACGGTGACGCCGTCGGCGAGGAACTCCTCGCACAGCGCCCGGTGGGCGGTGCGCTGCTCGTCGGCGAGACGGGCGAGCCAGGGGTCGGCGGAGCTGCCGGGCAGCAGCCGGTTCGCCACGAGCGCATCGATGCGGCAGCCCTGCAGGGCGAGCCCGGCACGGGCACCGCGCAACGCCTCGGCGGTGAGCGGGCCGGGGTCGGCGACCAGGCGCACGGTCGTGCCGGCCGCCTCGAGCACGTCCTGGACGGCCGCGAGCTCCTTCTGCCAGCGCTCGACGGTGTCGTAGAGCATCTGGGCGGGCATCGGGACGCGGGCCAGCTGGGCCAGCATCGGCCGCAGCGCGCGGGCCGCCTGGCGCTCGGGGGGCAGCAGGCGGCGCAGGTAGCGGCGCAGCTGTTCGGGCAGGGCGAGCAGCCGCACGGTGTCGTGCACGGGCGGCATGTCGACGACGAGGAGGTCCCAGCGGCCGTCGGCGTGGGCGGCGCGGAGGGCGGCGAGGATGGCGAGCGGCTCGGCGCCGGGGAGTTCGGTGAGCTCCTCGGGGTCCAGCGGCGTGGCGCCGAGCAGGTCGAGGAGGGAGGTGCCGCGCTCCTGCAGGTCGCGGGCGAGGGCGCCGAAGTGTTCGCCCGCGGCGATGCGGGCGGCCCACAGGCCGCCGGCCGCCTCGGTGGGCGGTGCCCAGGGGGAGCCGTCGCCGGCGGCCTCCGCGGGCAGCGCGGTGCCCAGCACCGTGTCCGGCGCGCGGCCGCGGTCGCAGGTGAGCAGCAGCACGCGGCGCCCGGCGCGGGTGGCGGCTAGCGCCGTGGCCGCCGCCACGGTGGTACGGCCCGCGCCGCCGGGACCGGTGACGAGGACCGTACGCAAGGTGGAGCCTCCGGCTGTGGTTCTCAGTGCATCGGCGAGGTCAGGGCGTCGAGGACGACGTCAGGACGCCGTGCCCGCCTCGACGCGCTTCTTGAGCCCGTCCAGGGCCCGGTCGATGATGACCTTCTCCGCCTTGCGCTTGATCATCCCGAGCATCGGGATCTTCACGTCGACGGTGAGCTGGTAGGTGACCTTGGTGTGCTTGCCGTCCGCGACGGGCTCCAGGCTGTAGGAGCCGTCGAGCTGGCGCAGCATCTGGGACTTGTCCAGGGACCACTGGACGACGTCGTCGCCGGGCCAGCTGTAGTTGAGGGTGTGGTCGTCCTTGATGGCGCCCGCGTCGAGGACCAGGCGCACCTTCCGGGCGCGGCCCTGCTCGTCCTTCTCCAGCACTTCGGCCTGCTTGACCTCACCTGTCCACTCGGAATAGCGGTCGAAGTCGGCGATCACCGACATCACCTGGGCCGGGGTCGCCTCGATCGTGATGCTCGAGCTGGTGTGTTCCGCCATCTGCGTGGCTCCTCCGTACCGGTGCGCGGCCTCTTCATGGTCTGCCGGTGAAGGCTACCTCCCGCTGCGCGTCACCACTCCAGCACCCAGGGTGTGGCAGTGGAGGCGAAGTGACCGACGTTGACGCATTCGGTCGTCCCGATGCGCATCCGGCGCGCGAGCGGCTGGTGGACGTGGCCGAAGAGGGCGTACTTGGGCCGGGTGGCGCGGATGGTCTCCAGCAGGGCGGAGCTGCCGCGCTCGAAGCGGCGGGCGACGGTGTCGTAGCAGAGCTCGGGCACATCGGGCGGGATGTGGGAGCACAGCACGTCGACCTCGCCGAGGGCGGCGAGCTTGGCGGCGTAGGCCTCGTCGTCGATCTCGTACGGGGTGCGCATGGGCGAGCGCAGGCCGCCGCCGACGAAGCCGAAGACGAGGCCGCCGATCTCGGCGCGCTCGCCGTCGAGGACCGTGGTGCCCGGTCGGGCGTACTCGGACCACAGCGGCGGGATGTCGACGTTGCCGTAGGTGGCGTAGGTGGGGGTGGGGAACGCGGCGAAGAGCTCGGCGTACTGCTTGCGGACGGCGGTCTCGACGACGGAGTGCCGGTCGACGCCGTCCCACAGGGCGCGGGAGAGCTCGCGGGCCTCCTCGAAGCGGCGGGCGGTGCGCAGCTCGACGATGCGGTCGGCGGCCTCGACCCCGAAGAGCTCGGGGAAGATGCCGCGCGAGTGGTCGGCGTAGTCGAGGAAGAGGACCAGGTCGCCCAGGCAGACCAGCGCGTCGGCGCCGTCGCCCGCCCGTGCCAGACCCTCGGCGTTGCCGTGTACATCGCTGACCACGTGGACTCGCATACGGATCACCCTAGGTGGTGCGGCGGTACCTCCGGAAGTGCCCCGACCTGCGGTTACTTCCGAGTCACCTAGCCGGGGGGCTAGGGTGCGTGGAGCAGTCCGGCGGCATGTGACGCATAGAACATCTGGGCGCCACCCTCTATTCGAAAGTGGTACTGGTGGGTAACGTCCGGGCAGTCCACTCCCCCCGCCTGATCATGGACCGCAGCCGACGCAGCGCCCCTCGAAGACGCGGCGGCGCCGGCGCCCGACGAGGAGCAGCAGTCTTGCGCGAGTTCAGCCTTCCGGCCCTGTACGAGGTCCCGGCCGACGGAAACCTGACGGATCTCATCCGCCGGAACGCCGCGCTTCACCCCGATGTCCCCGTCATAGGGCGCAAGGTGGACGGCCACTGGCAGGACGTCACCGCCGCCGGCTTCCTGGCGGAGGTCCGTGCCACGGCGAAGGGCCTGATGGCCTCGGGGATCAAGCCGGGCGACCGGATCGGGCTGCTCTCCCGGACCCGCTACGAGTGGGCGCTGCTGGACTTCGCGATCTGGAGCGCGGGCGGGGTCACCGTGCCCGTCTACGAGACCAGCTCCCCCGAGCAGATCCAGTGGATCCTCGGCGACTCCGGCGCCGTCGCCTGCGTGGTGGAGAGCCCGGCGCACGAGGCCGCCGTGGAGTCCGTCCGCGACCGGCTCCCGGACCTGGCGAACATCTGGCAGATCGAGCGCGGGGCCGTCGAGCGGCTGCGCGCCGCCGGTGAGCCGCTGACCGACGAGGCCGTCGACGAGCGCAGCGCGCTGGCCACCGCGGACTCCCCCGCGACCCTCGTCTACACCTCGGGCACCACGGGCCGCCCCAAGGGCTGTGTGCTCACCCACCGCAGCTTCTTCGCCGAGTGCGGCAACGTCGTCGAGCGGCTCAAGCCGCTGTTCGTCACGGGCGAGTCGTCCGTGCTGCTGTTCCTGCCGGCCGCGCACGTCTTCGGCCGGCTGGTGGAGATCGCGTCGGTGATGGCCCCCATCCGCCTCGGCCTGGTCAGCGACATCCGCAATCTCACCGACGACCTGCAGAGCTTCCGGCCCACGCTGGTGCTGGGCGTGCCCCGCGTCTTCGAGAAGGTCTACAACGGCGCGCGGGCCAAGGCGCAGGCCGACGGCAAGGGCAAGATCTTCGACAAGGCGGCGGACACCGCCATCGCCTACAGCCGGGCGCAGGACACCCCGGCGGGCCCGTCGTTCGGCCTGAAGCTCAAGCACAAGATCTTCGACAAGCTGGTCTACAGCAAGCTGCGCGCGGTGCTCGGCGGCCGCGCCACGCACGCGATCTCCGGCGGCGCCCCGCTGGGCGAGCGGCTCGGCCACTTCTACCGGGGCATCGGCTTCACGGTCCTGGAGGGCTACGGTCTCACCGAGTCGTGTGCGGCGACCGCCTTCAACCCGTGGGACAGGGCGCGCATCGGCACCGTCGGGCAGCCGCTGCCGGGCTCGGTGGTGCGGATCGCCGACGACGGCGAGGTGCTGCTGCACGGTGAGCACCTGTTCACCGGCTACTGGCGCAACGAGACGGCCACGGCGGAGGCGCTGGCGGACGGCTGGTTCCACACCGGCGACCTCGGCACGCTCGACGAGGACGGGTTCCTGCGGATCACCGGCCGCAAGAAGGAGATCATCGTCACGGCCGGCGGCAAGAACGTCGCCCCCGCCGTGATCGAGGACCGCGTCCGCGCGCACGCACTGATCGCCGAGTGCATGGTCGTCGGCGACGGGCGGCCGTTCGTGGGCGCCCTGATCACCCTGGACGAGGACTTCCTGCCGCGCTGGCTGGAGCAGAACGGCAAGAGCGCGGGCCTGACGGCCGCCGAGCTGGCCGACGACCCGGACCTGCTGTCGGCCGTGCAGAAGGCCGTCGACGACGGCAACGCGGCCGTCTCCAAGGCCGAGTCGGTGCGCAAGTTCCGCGTGCTGCCCGCGCAGTTCACGGAGGCCTCCGGCCATGTGACCCCGTCGCTGAAGCTCAAGCGGAACGTCGTCGCGAAGGACTTCGCCGGCGAGATCGAGGCCATCTACCACGGCTGACCCCCCGCGCGGACACGTAAGGGGCTCGCGCCATGGCGCGAGCCCCTTACGTTTGTCCTCTTGCAGTGTCCTCAGATGTCCTCTTGCGGTGTCCTCAGAGCAGCTCCTCGAGCCGCTCCGCCAGCAGGTCCCAGCGCCACCGCTCCTCCACCCACGCACGGCCGCGCTCGCCCATCCGGCTCCGCAGCCGCGGATCCTTCAGCAGGGTGACGATCCGGTCGGCGGCCTCCTCGGCCGAGCCGCCCCGCACCACGTAGCCCGTCTCGCCCTCCAGCACCGCGTCCGGCGCACCGCCGGAGTCGCCGGCGACCACCGGCAGCCCCGTCGCCGAGGCCTCCAGGTAGACGATGCCGAGCCCTTCGACATCCAGCCCGCCCCGGCGCGTACGGCAGGGCATCGCGAAGACGTCGCCCGCGCCGTAGTGGGCCGGCAGCTCCTCCCACGGAACCGGTCCGGTGAAGCGGACCGCGTGCGCGACGCCCGTGCCGTCGGCGAGCTTGCGCAGGTCCTGTGCGTACGGCCCGCCGCCGACGATGAGCAGCACCGCGTCCGGGACGGCCGCCAGGATCCGCGGCATGGCCTCGATGAGGGTGTCCTGGCCCTTGCGCGGGACGAGCCGGGAGACGCACACCACGACCGGGCGGTCGGCCAGCCCCAGCCGGGCTCGGATCTCGTCGCCCCCGGAGCCGGGGTGGAAGGTCTTCTCGTTCACCCCCGGCGGCAGTTGCACCATGCGTGCCGCCGCCTCCTCCGTCAACGCGGCGGCGATCCGCGAGCGCGTGTACTCGCCCAGATAGGTGATCGTGTCGGTGCCCTCGCCGATCCGCCGCAGCAGCTGCCGCGAGCCGGGCAGCTGGGCCCAGCCCGCCTCGTGCCCGTGCGTGGTGGCGACCAGCCGGCGGGCGCCCGCCCGGCGCAGCGCGGGAGCCATCAGCCCCAGCGGGGCGGCGGCCCCGAACCACACCGACGTGCAGCCGTGCTCCCGCAGCAGCCCGGCCGCGCGCCGGGTGACCCGGGGAGTGGGCAGCAGCATGGTCGTACGGTCACGGACGACGGGGAAGGGCTGCTCGGCGTCGAACCGGGCGGTGGCCTCCATGCCCTCGCGGCCACGCTTCCAGGTGGAGGCGTAGACGACGATGCCCGCCGGGTCCAGGCGGAGCGCCATGTTGTGCAGGAAGGCCTGGATGCCTCCCGGACGGGGCGGGAAGTCGTTGGTGACGATCAGGGTCTTGTGCATCGCCGCCGACAGTACCGGGTGCTTCCCGGGTGCCCCCAGGGCGGCTATATCTCGACCCGATCTGCACCCGCGTCCCGCCACGTCGTCGCGCACGGGCCCCCTGGACCGGCATCATTCCCTTCAGTGACGGCAGGCACACGCTCTGTGGTGGCGCGGGGCACCCGAAGGGACGAGGTGAGTGATGGTGGCGGGCACTGGTCTGCGGCTCTCGATCGTGGCGTGGGCCGTCACCCGGGCCATCTTGATGATGTGCGTGTTCCGGGTGTGGGACATGCCGGGCTCGGACGTCTCCGTCGACATCGAGGTGATCTACCAGGGCTGGTACGGCGTGCTGCGCACCGGCATCTTCCCCTACGACGACGTCACCTGGCAGTACCCGCCCGCCGCCGCCCTGGCCGTGCTCGCGCCCGGCCTGCTGCCGTTCCTCGACTACGCCCCGGCGTTCTTCGTGCTGTGCCTGCTGGCGGACGCCTGCGTCATGGCCATGCTGCTGTACACCGTGCGGGACGCCCGGCGCAGCCCGCTGGGCGTGTGGGTGTGGGTGGCGGGGGTGCCGCTGCTGGGGCCCATCGTCTACGCCCGCTACGACGTCATGGTCACCGCCGTCGCCGTGGCGGCCCTGCTGACGGCCACGCGCCGCACCCGGCTCTCGGGGGCGCTGACGGGCCTCGGGGCGCTGCTGAAGGTCTGGCCGGTGCTGCTGCTCATCGGCACGCCGCGCGGCCCGCGCACCCGTTCCACGTGGAGTGCGGCCCTGGCGACGGCGCTGCTGCTGGCCATGTTCTGCATGGCGGCGATGCCGGGGGCGCTGGCCTTCCTCACCTTCCAGCGCGACCGGGGCACCGAGGTGGAGTCCCTGGGGGCTCTGGTCTTCCATCTGGCGCGGCACTTCGGCTGGCACGGCAAGGCGCGGCTGAACTACGGCTCGGTGGAGTTCCTCGGCCGGCACGTCCACGCGGTGAGCGCCCTGGCGCTGGGCCTGAGCGTGCTGGCCTTCGTCTGGCTGCTGCTGTGGCGGCTGCGGGCGCGCAGGTTCAACGCCACCACGCCCTACGACGCGGCGTTCGCGGCGGTGCTGCTGTTCACCACCACCAGCCGGGTGATCAGCCCGCAGTACATGGTGTGGCTCATCGGCCTGGCGGCGGTGTGCGTGGCGATGCGCACGCCCCGGCAGAGCCTGCCGGTCGTGCTGGTGCTCCTCGCGGCGCCGCTGACCCAGCTCGAGTTCCCCCTCTGGTTCTCGCACGTCGTGGCCAGCGACAAGCTCGGCGTCGCCACGCTGACGCTGCGCAACGGGCTGCTGGTGGCGGCGACGCTGGTCTCCTGCAGCCGGCTGTGGCGGGAGACGGTGTCCGAGCCGCCGGCGGCCGGCGAGCCGGAACCACCGACGGAACCCAGGGAGTCGGCGCTGGTCAGCCGGTAGAGCGGCCGAGCCCGGCCGCCACGTAGGAGCGCCAGCGCTCGGTGAACTCGTCCTGGCCGAGGCCGAGCACCTCGCGCAGCGCCGCCTCCAGCGCCCCCTCGCGGCGCCGGTGGCCGCCCACCGCGCGGTAGAAGGCGACGAGCTTCTCCTCGCCCCACTGCTCGGCGATCATGCGGCAGGCCAGCCAGCCCTCCTCGTAGGCGCGGGCCAGCCGGCCGGCCTCGCCCGCGAAGCCGAAGTCCGCGTCCTCGGGCAGCGCCTGCGGCAGCCGTCCCGCGGAGACGGCGGCGGCCAGTTCGGGGGCGGCCTGCCGGGCGGTGCGGCCGGTGTCGCGGTAGGCGGCCCAGTCGGCGAAGCCCTCGGAGAGCCACAGGGGCGTGGCGGGCGAGGTCAGGGCGCGGGTGGCCACGTGGGCGGTCTCGTGGGTGAGCACGATCCGGCGCCCGAAGTCGCCGAGCACGCCGTACGCCTCGGGGTTGACGATGATCCGGTCGGCGGGGGCCGCGCCGTCCCCCGTAAGGGCACGGGAGGTACCCCCGTCGCCGGCCTCGCCGGTGGTCACGGCCGCGATGCCGCGGTAGTGGGAGGCGGGCGCGCCCAGCAGGGCCGCCATCCGGTCCAGCGAGGCGGGCATCTCGACCACCACCCGCTCCGCCCAGGTGCCGGGCCAGGCCGCGGCCACGGCGGGCACCGCCCGGTCGGCGAGGTCCGCCAGCGCCCGCAGCCGCGCCCGGTCCTGGCCCACTCCCAGGACCAGGCTGTGCTCGCCGCGTACGGCCGTGACCGCGCCCTGCTCCCACAGCGGCCCGCCGCCGCCCGGTGCCTCCTGCCCGGCCACGTACCAGCGGTCGGCGCGCTTCACCAGCGTCAGCCGCAGCGAGGTGGTGACGGGTGCGGTGTCGTAGCCGTCGAGCCGGTAGCGCAGTTCGGTCTCGGCCGTGACGCGGCGGCCGTCGCCCGGGGCGGGGCTGAAGCCTCCGGTGCGCACCAGGCGGTACTCCCAGGAGGCCAGCGGTACGGCCGCGAGGCTGGCGAACGCCCGGCGCCGCTCGGTCCGGTAGCCGGCGGCGGCCGGGTCCACGGCCGCCAGGTAGGCGCTCTCGTCCCGGTCCCGTACGGCTGCCGCCCAGCGGTCCAGCAGCCGCTGCACGGAGGTGCCGGCGCTCTCGGGGCGGCCGCCGGGGGCACCGGAGCAGCCGGCCAGGGACTGGAGCACGAGCAGCATCGCGGCCAGGCAGCACCATGCCCGCCGTCCACTGCGCCCGCTGCCCGTCACGCCCGCATCGTACGAGCCGGACGGGCCCGGCCGGCGGTCAGGGCACGCTCATGGCCGGGTGACGGAGGAAATCGGCATCATGTCGGCGGGGTCGTAGCGGACCCGCGCCCCGGGGTAAGGGGCGTGCACCACCTGGCCGTTGCCGACGTACATGCCCACGTGGCTGGCGTCGTCCCGGTAGACGACGAGATCTCCGGGGCGGGCCTCGGACAGGGAGACGTGGCGGCCGGCGTTGCGCTGTGCCTGGGAGGTGCGCGGCAGGCCGACCCCGGCCCGTCCGTAGGCCCACTGCATCAGACCGGAGCAGTCGAAGGCGCCGGGCCCGGTCGCCCCCCAGGCATACGGGGAGCCGACCGCCGAGCGGGCCGCCAGGGCCGCGGCGGCGCCACGGCCCGACAGGGCGGTCAGGTCCGGCACGCTGTGCAGGGGGCCGGCCGCGCGGTCGCCGCCGCGCGAGGAGCGGACGAAGTCGGCCCGGTCGGACTCCGGCAGGGAGTTCAGCAGCCGGCGTGCGGCGGCGAGCCTGCCCTCGACCTCGTGCTTGTGGCGCTCGACGGCCGCCCGGCTCGCCTCCAGCTCCGCGAGGGTGCGGGTGGCCTCCAGGCGCTCCTGGCGCAGGCTGCGCTGGGCGGCCAGCAGGGCCCGCAGCTGTTCGGCCTGGCGGCCGGTGACGCGGTCGAGGGTGGCGGCCTTGTCGAGGTAGCCGTCGGGGTCCGAGGACAGCAGCAGCTCGATGGCGGGGTCCACGGCTCCGTTGCGGTACTGGGCAGTGGCGATCATGCCGAGGGCGGTGCGCATGCGGTTGACCTGTTCCTGGCCGCGTGCGACCCGGTCGGCGGCCTGTTCCACCCGCTCGCGCAGGGCGTCGGCGCGCTCGCCCGCCGCGTTGTACTTCTCGGTGGCCTTCTCGGCCTGCTCGTAGAGCCGGTCGAGCTGTGCCTTCACCGTCCCGGGGGCCTTGGTGTCATCGGCGGTGTCACCGGGCCGTGCGGTCGCCGGGGCCGCCGACAGGGCGGCCGCGGCAGTGGCCACGGCGGCGGACAGAACGGTGACCCGGACGCTCTGGGTGCGACCGGACTGCGAAGGACGGCGATGGGACGCCACGGGGTGCCGCACTCCCTTCCACTGTGTGCGGCCCCTGCCGCCCGGTTGACGGGCGGACGACAGCCGGGCACCGCGCGCCAGACAGTAGCGGCGCGCTCACCCTTGGTTCAAAGACCCGGCGGGGCGGGAAAACTGACGCCCCGCCGGAGGCGCAGGTCACCGGCGGGGCGTGGAGTCAGTTGCCGTAGCGGGGATTCGCCCGAACGGGCGGCGTGGCGCGGCGGCGGATTTGGGCCATGGGGGTACCCCCATGCCGTTCGGGCCATGGGGGAGGGTCAGCCGACGCGGACACCGAACTGGAAGGGCATGTTGCTCATGGCCTCGTAGCGGACGACCGTGCCGGTCCGCGGCGCGTGCAGCACCTGGCCGTTGCCCGCGTAGAGGCCGACGTGGTGCTGGTCGCCGTAGAAGATCACCAGGTCGCCGGGCTGGAGCTGGCTCTGGCTGTAGATGTGGGTGCCGGCGTTGGCCTGGTCCTGGGAGATGCGCGGCAGGGAGACGCCGGCCTGACCGTAGGCCCACTGGGTGAGCCCGGAGCAGTCCCACGAGGCCATGCCGGTGGCACCGTAGTGGTACGGCTTGCCGATCTGGCTCTGGGCCGCGCCCAGTGCGGCGCCGCCGCGGCCGGAGCCGGCGGGTATGTTCGGGTGGCTCGACGAGCCGCCGGTGCCGGCGGCGTCGCCGCCCCCCTTGCCACCGGTGCCCTTGGCGCCGTCGGCGCCCTTGTCCGCCCCGGTGATCTCGGCGCGCTCCTTCTCGGAGAAGCCGTTGAGCACCTTCTGGGCCTCGGCCAGCTTGCTCTGGATCTCCCGCTGGCGCTCGCCCAGCGCCTTGCGGGTGGACTCCAGGTCCGCCAGCTTGGCCGTGGCCTCCTGGCGCTGCTGGTGGAGGGCGCGCTGCTTGGCGGCGATCAGCCGCAGGGTGTCCGCCTGCTTGGCGCTGAGCTGGTTGAGGGTGGAGGCCTTCTCCAGGTACGAGTCCGGGTCGGAGGACAGCAGCAGTTGCAGGGTCGGGTCGATGGAGCCGCTGCGGTACTGGGCCGTGGCCATCGAACCGAGGCCGTCGCGGAGCTTGTTGAGCTCCTCCTGGCCCTGGGCGACCTTGTCCTGGAGCTCGTCCACCTGCTTCTGCAGCTTGTCGTGGTGCTCCTTGGCCCCGTTGAACTTCTCGGTGGCCTGCTCCGCGTCTTCGTAGAGCTTGTCGACCTCGGCCTTGGCCTCCGCTTTGGAGGGCCGCGGATCGGCGTGCGCGGCCTGTGCCGAGAGCGCGACGGCCGCGGCGGCGGTCGCGGTCAGGAAGGTCACCCGAGAACGGCTCGGCTGCTTGGGACGGCGGTGGGAGGCCACGGAGACGAGCCCCTCCTCTTCCTCGAACAGAAAATCACGGTACGAAGGTTCGAGGCCCGACCCTAGTGAGCGGAATGTGATCCATTCAAATTCTCGTGCGAAAAATCTGCACCGGCAGTGCAACCTTTACCAAGACGGCCCACAGGTAACGCAGACTTAATGGGACTTAACGCTCAGGTCCGTGCAAGTCGCTTGAGCAGCAAGGCCGATGCGACCGGCCGCGCCCCCGCCTTGGCGACCCCGTCCGCGACCTCGCGGTCGGTGGAGACCACCACGACCGGACGGCCCGGCGGTTCGGCCCGCACGAGCTGGCGGATCAGCTCGTCCGCCGTCACCCCCGGCTTGCTGAAGAGCACCCGTACCCCGCGCGGCGGCGCCAGCAGCACCGGAGCGGCCAGCTCGGCACCGTCGAAGACACAGGTCACCTCGGCGCCGGTCTGCGCCGCCAGCATCGCCAGCCCGCCCAGCAGCCGCAGCCGCTGCTTGTCCAGCGGCATCGTGGGATACCCGGTCTTGGTGACGTTGTAGCCGTCGACCACCAGATGCGCCTGAGGCAGCGCCAACAGCTGGTCCAGCAGCGCCGGGTCGGTCTCCGAGAGCGCACGCGTGGCGATGTCCCTGGGCGTCATCGTGCCCGGCTGGACGGCCTCCACCGTGTCCGCCGGGTGCACGGACGCGGGCGGCAGCGCCAGCTCGCGCCGCAGCCCCTGCGCCGCGTCCAGCACCGTGTCCAGCAGCAGCCGCAGCCGCATGTCCTCCACGCTGCGCCCCTCGCGGGCCGCCCGGCGCGTCGCCTCCAGGCCGGCCTCGGCCTCCGCCAGCCGCGCCTTGACGCGCCGCGTCTCGGCCAGGGCCGCCGCCTTCTCGGCCGCGGCTTCGGAGCGCAGGGACTCCAGCTCCGCCTGCGCCTTGCGCAGCGCCGCCTCGCCGCGCCGCACGTCGCTGACGGCGCTGCGCAGCTTGCGCTGGTGCGACTCGGCCTCCCGGCGCACCGCCTCCAGCTCACCGCGGACGCGCTCGGCCTCCGTCCTGGCCTCCGCGCGCGCCGCCGCCAGCTCCTCGCGCAGCCGGCACAGCTCGCGCCGGTCCTCCTCGCCGGCCCGCTCGGCGCTCGCCCGCTGGGCCTCCTCGCCGGCCGCCGTGACGAGCTTGACCCAGCCGGGCGGGCGCAGCACGAAGGCCATGGCCGCGACGTCCTCGGGGTCCGCGGCCGCCGGCGGCGAACCGGCGTCGAGCGCGTCCGCCAGCTCCGAGCCCGTCTCGCGCAGCCGCGCGGAGATGCGCTGGCGGAAGACGGTGTCGCTCTCGACGGCCGCCGCCATGGCGTTCCCGGCGAACTTGGCCCGCCGGCTGGGGGTGAACCGGGCGTACTGCCGCAGCTGCGCGGGGAGTTCGGCGACCGTCAGCCCGCCGAAGGCCTCCGCTACGAGCCCGACGACCCGCCGCCTGATCCCCTCGGGCAGGGGACGGTCGAGCACCTCGGTGACGCCGTCGTCGGCACCGCCGGCGTCACCGGCCGCCTCCACGCCGTCTGTGTGCTCCACCACCGTTCATCGCTCCCGTTCTTCAGGCACTCGGGCCCGGGCGGTCCACCAGCTCTACCTGGTCGACCGCGTTGCACCACCGGCACCGCACGGACTCGATCGTCTCACTGACGACCTCACGCTCTTCCACCTTGGGCTCCCCCGCGAGATCGAGGTGCACGTAGTCGACGGCCCTGGTCGTGCGCGTGACGTCGAACCGGGTGAGGTTGCCGCACAGCGTGCAGCGCCACCGGGTGTCGGCTGTCGGCCGGGGAACGCCCATCGTGTCGTCCGTCCTCGTCATACGGTCTGCCTACGGTCTGCGGGTGCTTGCCGTAACCCTACGGCCTGGTGGTGGCCGGGCGCGGTGGCACGGGCCCGAGCGGGCGGACCGGCGAGGCACTCTGTGCTGGTTGCGCCTGGTACGCCATGATCTGGCCATGATCAGAACGGCAGGGCGCCCGGACCGGCACGACAGTCCCTGGGTGACCGGGACGCTCATGGGCGGCTGCTGCGCGGCCTTCCTCCTCGGCCCCGTCTCCGGCCTGAACCCCGCCTACGGCACGGGCCCCGCGCTGCTGTCGGCGCAGACCGCCTACTTCGAGCGGTGGGGGGTCGTACCGCAGGAGCTCTGGCACGGGCCGCTGCCGGGTCTGTGCACCCCGCTCACGGCGCTCTTCGTGCACGGCAACTGGCTGCATCTGCTGGGCAACATGCTCTTCCTCTACGTCTTCGGCGCCATGACCGAGGCACGCATGGGCCGCGCCGCCTTCGCCTGCTGCTACCTGCTCACCGGCTATCTGGCCCTGCTCGGCTACGCGGCCGTGCACGCCACATCCGGCCGCACGCTCGTGGGAGCGTCCGGAGCCATCTCCGGCGTGCTGGGTGCGTTCCTCTATCTCTTCCCCAGGGCGCGCGTCACCAGCCTCTTCCCCTTCCTCTTCTTCCTGCCGCTGCGCTTCCCGGCCTGGGCCGTACTGCTGTTCTGGTTCGTCCTGCAGTGGCTGGCGACGGGCACGGCGGCCGGGCAGCCCGGCGTCGCCTATCTGGCCCATGTCCTGGGCTTCTGCCTCGGCTTCGGCTTCGCCTGGGTCCTCCGGACGGCTGCGGCTAGAGTGAAGGGCGCAGCCAGGTCCACCGAAGGAGACAAGCCGACGTGATCACTTCGATCGTGCTCATCAAGACCGACGTGGACCGGATCCCCGAGATCGCCGAGAAGATCGCCACGCTGGACGGGGTGAGCGAGGTCTACTCGGTCACCGGCGCGTACGACCTGATCGCGCTGGTGCGGGTGGCCCGGCACGACGATCTCGCGGAGGTCATCCCGGGCCGGATCAGCAAGGTGCAGGGCGTGACCTCGACGGAGACGCACATCGCCTTCCGTACGTACTCGCAGCACGACCTCGAGGCGGCCTTCGCCATCGGCCTCGACAGCTGAGGGCCCGGCGCGGGAAGTGCGCCGGGCCGGGGCGTCCGCTCAGGCCGCGCCGGCGGGGACGCAGCGGCCGCCCTCGGTGCGGTAGATCCACCGCGCCCCGTTGGAGACCAGCTCCCGCACGGCCCGTACGAACCGCTCGACGTGCTCGTCGGGGGTGCCGGCGCCGAAGCTGACCCGGATGGCGTTGAGCGACTGCCCCTCGTCCGGGGCGCCGCACTCCCCCGGAGCGTCCGGCTCGCCGCCGAGCAGCGTCCGCACCAGCGGATGCGCGCAGAAGAGGCCGTCGCGGACCCCGATGCCGTACTCGGCCGAGAGCGCGGCCGCGAAGTGCGAGCTGTTCCAGCCGTCCACGACGAAGGAGATCACGCCCACGCGCGGGGCGTCGTCGCCGAACAGCGACAGCACCCGGACCCCCGGCACCCCGGCCAGTCCGGCCCGGACCTCGGCGACGAGCCGCTGCTCGCGCTCTACCAGCCGGTCGAAGCCGGCCTCGGTCAGCGCCCTGCAGGCGGCGGCGATGGCGTAGACGCCGATGACGTTGGGCGAGCCCGCCTCGTGCCGGGCGGCGCCCTCGTGCCACTCCACATCGACGCCGCCGTCCGCCCGGCGGGACACCGCGCGGCTGGCCCCGCCGCCCGCCAGGTACGGCTCGGCGCCCCGCAGCCAGTCGGCGCGCCCGGCCAGGACGCCGGAACCGAACGGCGCGTACAGCTTGTGCCCGGAGAAGGCGACCCAGTCCACGTCCAGTTCGGTGATGTCCAGGGGGTGGTGGGGTGCCAGCTGTGCGGCGTCCAGCACGATGCGCGCGCCGTGCGCGTGCGCCGCCGCCGCCAGCTCCCGCACGGGCCACAACTCGCCCGTCACATTGGACGCGCCGGTCACGCAGACCAGGGCCGGTCCGTAGGGGTCACGGTCGGACAGCGCCCGCTCCAGCGTCTCGACGGCCTGCGCCGGGGTGCTCGGCGCGTCCAGGTAGGTGACGTCGGCGCCGCGCCAGGGCAGCAGGGCGGCGTGGTGCTCGGTCTCGAAGACGAACACCCGGCAGCCGGCGGGCAGTACGGACGCCAGCAGGTTGAGCGAGTCGGTGGTGGAGCGGGTGAAGACGACCTGGTCACCCTCGCGGCAGCCGAGGAAGCCGGCGACCGCCGCCCGGCTGTTCTCGAACAGGTCGGTGGACAGCTGCGAGAGGTACCCGGCGCCCCGGTGCACGCTGCCGTAGTAGGGCGCGTACGCGGCGACGTCGTCCCACACCCGTCGCAGGGCGGGCGCGCTGGCCGCGTAGTCCAGCGCCGCGTAGCTCACCTCGCCGCCGGTGACGAGCGGGACACGGACGTCGGCGCCGAGGACGGGCAGCGGGGCACACACCGCGGGACCGGCGGCAAGGGTGGAGACAGACATGGCGAACTCCCGTAACAGGCAGGCGAATTCCACCGCGCGGCCACAACGGGGGCCCGGCGCGGGAAGGGGAAGAGGGTGCACGGAAGAGGGGCTCTCGGAGCCCTAACGCATTCGCTGAATCACGGAGAGATCTCCCTCGACAACCAGGATCCCTGGCGAGGGATCCGCGCTTGCCGCAGACCTCACTGCCTGCGGCCTGGTCATCACCCGGGGCACCCCGCCACGGAAGGAGGGTTGCCGGACAGCAAGCCGGGGCCGTATCGCTGTCGCTCGTGACCTGGCCAGGAGTATGGCACAACCGGTCGTGCCGGCTCAACGGCCGGCGGGCGGGAGCGCCGCCCGCCGGCCCGCGGCCTCAAGCGTTGCTGGCCGCGACCCACCGCTCGAGCGCCCGCCGCGCCGCCCCGGAGTCGATCGACTCCGCGGCACGCGCCATCCCGCCACGGATCCGCTCCGCGAGCGAAGCGTCCGACGGCTCCAACGCCACCAGCGCCGCCGCCGAGTTGAGCAGCACCGCATCGCGCACCGGCCCGGCCTCGCCGGCCAGCAGCCGCCGCGCCACGTCCGCGTTGTACGAGGCGTCGGCGCCCCGCAGCGCCTCCACGGGCACCAGCTCGATCCCCACGTCCCGGGGGTCGAAGGGCTCCTCCCGCACCGCGCCGTCCCGGACGATCCACACCCGGGAGGTCGCCGTCGTCGTCAGCTCGTCCAGTCCGTCGTCGCCGCGGAAGACCAGCGCCGAGGAGCCGCGCTCGGCCAGCACTCCGGCCAGGATCGGCGCCATCCGGGCATCGGCCACGCCCGTCGCCTGGGCGCGGACCCGCGCGGGGTTGGTCAGCGGGCCCAGCACGTTGAAGGTCGTGCGGATGCCCAGTTCACGGCGGGCGGGCGCCACGTGCCGCAGCGCGGGGTGGAACTTGACCGCGAAGCAGAAGGTGATGCCGGCCTCCTGCGCCACCTCCACCACCCGGCGCGGGGTGAGGTCCAGATTGACCCCGAGCTTCTCCAGGACGTCCGAGGCGCCGCTGGCGGAGGACGCCGCGCGGTTGCCGTGCTTGACGACCTTCGCCCCGGTGCCGGCGACGACGATCGAGGACATGGTGGAGATGTTGACGGTCTTGGCGCCGTCACCGCCCGTACCCACGATGTCCACGCTCGGGCCGGGCACCTCGATCACCTTCGCGTGCTCGTACATCGCGCGCACCAGGCCGGAGATCTCGGCGACCGTCTCGCCCTTGGCCCGCAGGGCCACCGCGAAGCCGGCGATCTGGGCGTCGGTGGCCTCGCCGCGCATGATCCGGTCCATGGCCCAGGCGGTGTCGTCGGCGGTGAGGTCGACGCGGCTGAGCAGGGCGTCCAGTACGCGGGGCCAGGAGTAGGCCACCGAGCGCTCGCCGCCTGCCGGGGTCGCAACGTTCATGGTCCACACTCCTGGTGGTCTCTCGTGTCCGCGGGCCCGAAGGAGGCCCTGCTCCAGCCTATCGACGACCGGGGACAGCGAAGAGCCCCGTCCAGGCGATGGACGGGGCTCTCGCTGTGGCGATCAGTCGACTGTGATCAGCAGGCGGGGATCAGTGGTGGCCGTGGCCGCTGGTGATCTCCTGGTACTCCTCCGCGGTGGCCTTGGGGATGTGCGTCCCCTCGCCGTAGAAGCCCTTCGAGAGCTTGACCCGCAGCTTCCGCGTGAGACCCACCTTGCGGACGACACCGTTCTCGTCGACCGCCGGCCCGAGCTCGAGCGGCCGGGGCTGCTCGTGCGCGGTGAGGGTGTGCAGCTGCTCCTGCGAGAGCGGCTCGTGGACCTCGACGAACTCACCGTGCGGCAGGCGCTTGATGATGCCGGACTCGCGTCCGTGCAGCACCTTCTCCTTGTCGCGGCGCTGGAGGCCCAGGCAGATCCGGCGGGTGACGACGAAGGCGATGACCGGGCCGACGAAGAAGCCGATCCGGACGAACCAGGTGATGGCGTTGATCGACAGGTGGAAGTGGGTCGCCCACAGGTCGTTTCCACCACCGACCAGCAGCACCATGTACCAGGTCAGCCAGGCCACACCGAACGCGGTGCGGGTCGGGGCGTTGCGCGGGCGGTCCAGCAGGTGGTGCTCACGCTTGTCGCCGGTGACCCAGGACTCGATGAACGGGTAGACCGCGATGGCCGCGAGGACCAGCGGGAAGATCATCAGCGGGATGAACACACCCAGGACGAGCGTGTGACCCCACAGGTTGATCTCCCAGCCCGGCATCACTCGGATGAGGCCCTCGGAGAAGCCCATGTACCAGTCGGGCTGCGCACCGGTGGACACCTGGTCCGGGCGGTACGGGCCCATGGCCCAGATCGGGTTGATCGTCGCGACCGCGGCGATGGCCGCGATCACACCGAAGACCAGGAAGAAGAAGCCTCCGGCCTTGGCCATGTAGACCGGCAGCAGCGGCATGCCGACCACGTTCTTGTTCGTCCGGCCGGGGCCGGGGAACTGCGTGTGCTTGTGGTAGAAGACCAGGATCAGGTGCGCCACCAGCAGGCCGAGCATGATGCCCGGCAGCAGCAGGACGTGGATCGAGAAGAACCGCGGCACGAAGTCCGAGCCGGGGAACTCTCCGCCGAACAGGAACATCGAGACGTACGTACCGATGATCGGCACGGACAGGATGGCGCCCTCCATGAAGCGGACGCCGGTGCCCGAGAGCAGGTCGTCCGGCAGGGAGTAGCCGGTGAAGCCGGTGAACATGCCGAGCACCAGCAGCAGGAAGCCGAACAGCCAGTTGACCTCACGCGGCTTGCGGAACGCGCCCGTGAAGAACACGCGCATCATGTGCACGAACATGGCCGCGAGGAAGATCAGCGCCGCCCAGTGGTGGATCTGCCGGATGAGCAGACCGCCACGGACGTCGAAGCTGATGTTGACCGTCGACTCGAACGCCTCGGACATCCGCATGCCCTGCATGGGGACGTACGAGCCGTGGTAGACGACCTCTTCCATGCTGGGGTGGAAGAACAGCGTCAGGTACACACCCGTGAGGATGATGATGATGAAGCTGTAGAGGCAGACCTCGCCCAGCATGAAGGACCAGTGGTCCGGGAAGATCTTCCGCATGTTGGACTTGGCCAGGCTGTAGATGCCCAGCCGGCCGTCGGCCCAGTCGGCGACCCGCTCACCGGCGGGTGCCTTGCGGCGGCCCGGGGCGGCAGCGCCTGTCGAATGCGTGTTGTTGCTCATCCGCGCTCCCAGTAGGCAGGACCGACGGGCTCGGCGAAGTCGCCCATGGCCTCAAGGTAGCCCTTGTCGTTGACCTTGATCCGCAGCTGCGGCAGGGCATGGCCGGCCGGGCCGAAGATCACTCGGCCGCCGTCGGCCAGGTCGAAGGTGGACTGGTGGCACGGGCACAGCACGTGGTGCGTCTGCTGCTCGTAGAGGCTGATCGGGCAGCCGACGTGGGTGCAGATCTTGGAGAACGCGACGATGCCGTCGGTCGACCAGTCGAGCTCGCGCTTGTCCTTGATGTTCTCCGGGCGGAGCCGGACGATCATCAGGGCGGCCTTGGCGATCTCCTTCTGGAAGTCGTGGTCCTCCTCCTTCATGCCCTCGGGCATGGCGAAGGTGAGGGAGCCGACCTGGATGTCCTCGGGACGCAGCGGCTGCAGCGTGTTCTGGTTGATCAGCATCTTGCCCTCGGACCATGCGGTCTTGCGGAGCTTGGTGCCCGGCAGCGGACCGAGGTCGCGGAACAGCACCACGGCGGAGAGCGGCAGCATGGCCAGCGCGCCGAACATGGTGTTGCGGATCAGCTTGCGACGGCCGAAGCCCGACTCCTCGGCACCCGCCGCGAAGTCGGCCATGACCTTGGCCCTGACCTCCGGCGGCGCCTCGATCGGGTGCCGCTCGTCGGCGACCTCGACGTCGGACATCAGGGTGCGGGCCCAGTGGACCGCGCCCGCGCCGATGCAGAACAGCGCCACGCCGAGGGTGAGCCCCAGCGAGAAGTTCAGTGCGCTGATGTGCCCGATCGGGAACACGTAGATGTTCCTGTCGACCGGCAGGGACACGTAGGCGGCGATGAAGCCGATCGTGGCCAGCATCGACAGGGTGAACAGGAACGCGACCACGCGCTCGGAGCGCCTGGCGGCCCGCTCGTCGATGTCCTGGATGCGCGGCTCGTGCGGCGGCAGCCCGGGGTCCGCGAACGGGTCGGCGGCGGCTACGGCACCTTCGTGCGCGTCGCCCTGCGTGCTCGGCAGGGTCTCTTCTGGAATGTCTTGGCTACTCATGACTTCTTGGCCTTAGCGGTGTGGGCCGCGACCCAGATGGCGACTGCGATCAGCGCACCCAGACCGAAGATCCACGCGAACAGACCCTCACTGACCGGGCCGAGGCCGCCCAGTTCGAGGCCGCCCGGGCTCTTGGTCTTGTCGCTGTTGACCGTGTCGAGGTACGCGATGATGTCCTTCTTGTTCTTCTCCGACATCGTGGTGTCAGGGAAGGAAGGCATGTTCTGCGGGCCGGTCTGCATGGCCTCGTAGAGGTGCTTCGGGGCGACGCCCTCAAGGCTCGGGGCGTACTTGCCGTTCGAGAGCGCGCCGCCCTTGCCCGTGAAGTTGTGGCACTGGGCGCAGTTGGTGCGGAACAGCTCGCCACCCTTGGCGATGTCGGCACCGTCGGGGCTGTACTGGTTCTTCGTCGGGACCGAGGGGCCCGCGCCGAGGGAGGCGATGTACGCGGCCAGCTGGTCGATCTCGGCCTGCGTGTAGACGGCCTTCTTGCGGGGCGCCTGGGCACCCTGCTGCTGGAGCGGCATACGGCCGGTGGCGACCTGGAAGTCGACGGCGGCGGAACCCACGCCGACCAGGCTCGGCCCGTCGGAGCTGCCCTGACCGCCGGTGCCGTGGCAGCTTGCGCAGCCCACGGAGTAGAGCTTCTTGCCCTCCTCGATGGCGAGGGACTGGGCGGTGTCATCGGCCTTGGCCGTGTCCGCCGGCGCGAACGCGGCGTACAGCCCCCCAGTTACCGCCAGCGCGAAGAGTAGGACGACGACCGCCGCCAGCGGATGGCGTCGTCGTGCGGAGAGCTTTTTCACGGATTACCCCGGTGTCAGGATCTTCTGCGTCGATGCTGGACTGTTGGTCCGGTGCGGGACAGGACCGATTACTTGATCAAGTAGATCGTGGCGAAGAGCCCGATCCAGACCACGTCGACGAAGTGCCAGTAGTAGGACACGACGATGGCCGCTGTCGCCTGGTGATGGGTGAACCTCTTGGCCGCGTACGTCCTGCCCAGGACCAGCAGGAAGGCGATGAGACCGCCCGTCACGTGCAGGCCGTGGAAGCCGGTGGTCAGGTAGAACACCGAACCGTACGGGTCGGAGGACAGCGAGAGGCCCTCCTCCTTGACCAAATCGGTGTATTCGAAGACCTGGCCACCGATGAAGATGGCACCCATCACGAACGTGACCACGAACCACATGCGCAGCTTCTTCACGTCGCCGCGCTCGGCGGCGAAGACGCCGAGCTGGCAGGTGAGGGAGGAGAGCACCAGGATCGTGGTGTTGGTGGCCGAGAACGGAAGGTTCAGCGCGGACGCCATTTCCTTCCAGTGCTCGGCACCGGTCACCGATCGCAGGGTGAAGTACATCGCGAAGAGGGCCGCGAAGAACATCAGCTCGGAACTCAGCCAGATGATGGTTCCGACGCTGGTGAGGTTCGGTCGATTGACCGACGGGTGCGCGTGCCCGGTATCTGTTGCTGTTGCTGTCGCCACGACCGACATTATGTCGGTCGCTTATCTCGCGCTCACTCCGGGGGGTGCCGTTCGGTGTGTCAAGACGGTATGCCCTGCTCGTACGGCCCATTGCGAGCATCCCCCAAAGGGGGGAAGGAACGCTTCCGGGCCCTTGCGGGCCCTGCCGAACCCTCCTCCCGGACGGTCCTCGCGGAGTAGCATCCGCGCACAACAGCCCGACCCACAAGCTGTGCTGCCCATGAGTGTCCACACGCCTGGAGGAACGATGCAGCCGACTGCCACGGTGCTGGTCTACAGCGACGATTCGAGCACTCGCGAGCAGGTGCGGCTGGCCGCCGGGCGCCGCCCGGCGGCCGATGTGCCGCCGGTGCAGTATCTGGAGTGCGCCACCCTTCCGGCCGTACTGAGGACCCTCGCGGAGCACCGGGTCGACGTGTGCGTGCTGGACGGCGAGACGGCGCCGGCGGGCGGCATGGGGGTGTGCCGGCAGCTGAAGGACGAGGTGTTCCGCTGCCCGCCCGTGCTGCTGCTGATCGGCCGTCCGCAGGACGCCTGGCTGGCCACGTGGAGCCGTGCGGACGCGGCCGTCACCCATCCGCTGGACCCGGTGGCGTTCGCGGAGGCCCTGGCCGGCCTGTTGCGCGAGGCCGGCCGGCGGTCCCGGCCCGTGGGGTGCCAAGGCTCCTGAGACCTACATCCGGGGGCGCAGCCGGGCGGTGTCGGCGGGGCTCGTCCCCTCTCGTTTCCCGGCGGCCAGGGCGCTGCCCTCGCGCCACTGCCGCCACGGCATGTTCCAGTCGCCGAAGCCGTTGTCGAAGGGCGTCATGGTGGCGCCCGTGCTGCCCACGACCTTGACGATGTCCCCGACGCGGACGTTGTCGAAGAACCACTTGGCGTTGCCGGTGCTCATGCCCGTGCAGCCGTGGCTGACGTTGTCCGCCCCCTGCGAGCCCTCGGACCAGGGGGCGGCGTGCACGTACTCGCCGCTCCAGGTGACCCGGGTGGCCCAGTAGACCGGCAGGTCGTACGAGTCCGAACTGCCCTCCGCGATGCCGATGCTGGTGCCGCGCATCCGTACGAAGGATTCCCGGCCCAGGATCACCTTGACCCCGTTGCGGGTGGCGTATCCGGGCTTGCCGGTGGTGACGGGGATGGAGCGGATCTCCTGCCCGTTCTTGCGGACGGACATGTAGTGCCCGGCGGCGTCCGTGACGGCTTCGACGCGGTCGCCCGTGGTCAGCCGCACGGGCTTGGAGGCGCCGCCGTAGAGGCCGCCGCCGACCTTGATGCCGTCGAGGGTGGCGCTCACGTCGATCGTGGCGTGGGCGGGCCAGTAGTCCGGCGGGCGGTAGTGCAGGGTCCGGTTGTCCACCCAGTGCCAGGCGCCCTCGACGGCGGGCCGGGACCGCACCTGCAGGGTGCGCTCGACGACGGCGCGTGCGGCCGGGTCCTGGACGGGCTCGCTGAGCTCGGCGGTGATGGGCTGCCCGACGCCGTAGGTGCCGCTCTGCGGGCCGAAGGCGACCCGGAGCAGCCGGTCGGCCGGGTTGGTGTCGAAACCGATCGTGCGGCGCCCCTGGGCGCCGTCCGCGTCCTCCGTGCTGACGCGCACGGTGTAGTGCGCGCCGGCCGCGAGCGCGCCGGTGCTGTGCCAGCGGGAGCCGTCGGCGTCGAGTTCACCCTTGACGTACCGTCCGGCGGCGTCCGTGGCGGTGACGTCCGTGATCCGGTCGCCGCCGGTCGCCGTCACCTCCAGGGGTTTGCTCGGGTCCGCCTTGCGGCCGTCCCCGGCGCCGGCGAGATCCACCTGATCCGTGGCGTCGTAGGGCTTGTCGGCCAGCGGGTTCGACGAGCCGCCGCACGACGCGGTCGCCCCCAGCGCCAGGGAGACCAGCACCAGGGCGCAGAACGGCACCGGACGGATTCGAACTGAGTGACTCATAGTCACACCGTAGGAAGAATCGCAAGGCATGGCCTGCGGAGTGCCGCAAACGGGTGGATATGCGTCGGGCCCCGCACACCGTGAGGCGTGCGGGGCCCGAACTGCTCCGTGCGGAACCTACTGGTTCTGGTTCTCGCCGCGGTAGAACTCGAACACCCAGCCGAAGAGGCCGACCAGGATGATCGGGGCGGAGAAGTACATCAGCCACCAGCCGAAGCAGATGCTCATGAAGGCGAGGGCGCCACCCACGGCCAGGGACAGCGGCTGCCAGCTGTGCGGGGCGAAGAAGCCCAGCTCACCGGCGTCGTCCGCGACGTCCGCGTTCTTGTCGTCCTGGGCACCGGCGTCCACCCGGCGCGCGGTGAACGCCAGGTAGTAGCCGACCATGACGCACAGGCCGAAGGCCATGAAGAGAGCGGTCGTACCGGCCGCTTCCTTCGACCACACGCCATAGACGACCGCCATGGCGAGGATGAAGACGGAGAGCCAGATGAACATCCGGCCTTGGATCTTCACTTGCCGGCCTCCTTGCCACCCGCGAGGGCCTTGTCAGCGGCGAGGGTCTCCTCGAGCTCCAGTGCCACGATCTCCGGGTGGTGGAGGTCGAACGCCGGGGATTCGGAGCGGATGCGCGGCAGCGTGAGGAAGTTGTGCCGCGGCGGCGGGCAGGAGGTCGCCCACTCCAGCGAACGGCCGTAGCCCCAGGGGTCGTCGACCTCGACCTTCTTGCCGTACTTGGCGGTCTTCCACACGTTGTACATGAACGGCAGCATCGACAGACCGAGCAGGAAGGAGCTGATCGTCGAGATGGTGTTCAGCGTGGTGAAACCGTCGGCGGCGAGGTAGTCCGCGTAACGGCGCGGCATGCCCTCGGCGCCCAGCCAGTGCTGCACCAGGAACGTGCCGTGGAAGCCCACGAACAGCGTCCAGAAGGTGATCTTGCCGAGGCGCTCGTCCAGCATCTTGCCGGTGAACTTCGGCCACCAGAAGTGGAAGCCGGAGAACATCGCGAACACCACGGTGCCGAAGATGACGTAGTGGAAGTGCGCGACGACGAAGTACGAGTCGGAGACGTGGAAGTCCATCGGCGGCGAGGCCAGGATGACGCCGGTCAGACCACCGAAGGTGAAGGTGATCAGGAAGCCGACGGCCCACAGCATCGGGGTCTCGAAGGACAGCGAGCCCTTCCACATGGTGCCGATCCAGTTGAAGAACTTCACACCGGTCGGTACCGCGATGAGGAAGGTCATGAAGGAGAAGAACGGCAGGAGTACGCCGCCCGTCACATACATGTGGTGCGCCCACACGGTGACCGAGAGACCGGCGATGGAAATCGTGGCCGCAATCAGGCCCCAGTAACCGAACATCGGCTTCCGGGAGAACACCGGAATGACTTCGGAAATGATGCCGAAGAACGGCAGGGCGATGATGTACACCTCTGGGTGTCCGAAGAACCAGAAGAGGTGTTGCCACAGCAGCGCGCCGCCGTTGGACGCGTCGAATACATGCGCACCGAATTTACGGTCCGCCTCCAGGGCGAACAGCGCAGCGGCCAGCACCGGGAAGGCCAGCAGGACCAGCACACCGGTCAGCAGGACGTTCCAGGTGAAGATCGGCATGCGGAACATCGTCATGCCCGGGGCGCGCATGCAGATGATCGTGGTGATGAAGTTGACCGAGCCGAGGATCGTGCCGAAGCCGGAGAAGGCCAGACCCATGATCCACATGTCGGCGCCGACGCCCGGCGAGCGGACCGCGTCCGACAGCGGGGAGTAGGCGAACCAGCCGAAGTCGGCCGCACCCTGCGGGGTGAGGAAGCCGGCCACCGCGATCAGCGAGCCGAAGAGGTAGAGCCAGTAGGCGAACATGTTCAGCCGCGGGAACGCCACGTCGGGCGCGCCGATCTGCAGCGGCATGATCCAGTTCGCGAATCCGGCGAACAGCGGCGTCGCGAACATCAGCAGCATGATCGTGCCGTGCATCGTGAACGCCTGGTTGAACTGCTCGTTCGACATGATCTGCGTGCCGGGACGGGCCAGCTCGGCGCGCATGAGGAGCGCCATCAGGCCGCCGATGCAGAAGAACGCGAACGACGTGACCAGGTAGAGCGTGCCGATCGTCTTGTGGTCAGTGGTGGTGAGCCACTTGATCACCTGATTGCCGGGCTGCTTCTGGCGTACGGGTGGTGCTGCCGTGGCTGTTGCGGCGGCGGCACCCTGGGGTTCGTTGAGGATGCTCACTTGTTCTTGGTCTCCGCGTTCTTCGCGTGATCCGTCTGCGCGATACCCGCCGGCTGGTAACCGGTCTGGCCCTTGGCCGCCAGCTCCTTCAGGTGCGCCTTGTACCGCTCAGGAGAGACGACCTTGACGTTGAAGAGCATCCGGGAGTGGTCCTGGCCGCACAGCTCGGCGCACTTGCCGAGGAAGGTGCCCTCCTTGTTCGGGGTCACCGTGAAGCTGTTGGTGTGTCCCGGGATGACGTCCTGCTTCATCAGGAACGGCACCACCCAGAAGGAGTGGATGACGTCCCGCGAGGTGAGAACGAACTGCACCGTCTCACCCTTGGGCAGCCACAGAGTGGGGCCCGGGTTGTTCGTCTGCGGGTTGCGTTCGCCGGGGACGCCGACCTCGTAGACGCCCTCGGCGCCCTGCGGTGCCTTCTTCAGGAACCGGTCGGGGATCGCGTCGAGCTCCTTGTTGTCACGGAGCGGCTTGGCCGGGGTGGCGGCGTTGCCGTCGACGTTCTCCATGTAGTTGAACGCCCAGCTCCACTGGAAGCCCACCACGTTGACGACGTGCTGGGGCTTCTCCGGGTTGGCCAGAAGCTTGTTCTCGTCGCGCGCGGTGAAGTAGAAGAGCACCGACACGATGATGATCGGGACCACGGTGTACAGCGCCTCGATGGGCATGTTGTACCGGGTCTGTGTGGGAATCTCCACCTTCGACCTGCTGCGCCGGTGGAAGATGACGCTCCAGATGATCAGGCCCCACACCAGGACACCGACCGCGAGAGCGGCGGCCCAGGAGCCCTGCCAGAGGGAGAGGATCCGCGGCGCCTCTTCCGTGACGGGCGTTGGCATGCCCAGGCGGGGGAAGTCCTTCGATGTGCAACCGGTGGCGGTCGCCAGGACAGCGCCCGCGGCCAGCGCCTGCAGCAGCTTCCGCCGCACCGGGCGCCGCGACGAGCGGTCGGAGCCGTTGGGACTCACGTAGCGCCTTCCCGAGAGTCTCGCCCGTGCGGCCGGCTGCGGCCGTCTCGCTGGTCGGTCGCCGGCCCGCTGCGGGCAGGGGTTTGGATGTTTATGCGGACCAAACCCTACTGGACGCTATTTGGGGTCGCGCGGGGAGGGTGCCCAACGCGCCGGTCCGGTCCCCGAAGGGGTGGAATCTGGGGATCCGGGGGGCGTCTGCGGGACCGTCAGGGCAGCGTGTGACCAGGTCGCAGGGGGTGCGCCCGGTCGTACGGGGCGGAGTCCGCCGGCCGGGCGCAGCCCTGGCCCGCGACCGCCCGGCGACGGCCGGCCGCTCGCACGCGCGGGGGCGTTAGCGTTCGTATGTGCCCTACTTCGACGCGGCCTCCGCCGCCCCCCTGCACCCGGTCGCCCGCCAGGCGCTGCTGGCCGCCCTCGACGAGGGATGGGCCGACCCCGCCCGGCTCTACCGGGAGGGCCGCCGGGCCCGCCTGCTGCTGGATGCCGCGCGCGAGGCCGCGGCGCAGGAGGTGGGCTGCCGGCCCGACGAGCTCGTATTCACCCCTTCGGGGACGCGCGCCCTGCACGACGGCATCGCCGGCGCCCTGGCCGGCCGCCGCCGGGTGGGCCGCCATCTGGTCGTGTCCGCCGTGGAGCACTCCGCCGTCCTGCACTCCGCGGAGGCCCTTCAGGCGGACGGCGGCAGCGTCACCGAGGTCGCGGTGGACCGCGCCGGCCGGGTCGGGCCGGGCGCATTCACGGCCGCGCTGCGCCCGGACACCGCTCTCGCGGTGCTGCAGTCCGCCAACCACGAGGTCGGCACCGAACAGCCGGTGGCCGAGGTGGCCGGGGCCTGCCGGGCGGCGGACGTGCCGCTGCTGGTGGATGCCGCGCAGTCGCTCGGCTGGGGCCCGGTGGCCGGGGGCTGGTCGCTGCTGACGGCGAGCGCGCACAAGTGGGGCGGCCCGTCCGGGGTGGGCCTGCTGGCGGTGCGCAAGGGGGTGCGGTTCGCCGCCCGGGGCCCGGCGGACGAGCGGGAGTCGGGCCGGGCGCCGGGCTTCCCCGACCTGCCCGCCGTCGTCGCGGCCGCGGCCTCTCTGCGGGCCGTGCGCCAGGAGGCGGCGGCCGAGGGGGCCCGGCTGCGCGCCCTGGTGGAGCGGATCCGCTCCCGGGTGCCGCAGCTCGTGCCGGACGTGGAGGTGGTCGGCGACCCGGTGCGGCGGCTGCCGCACCTGGTCACGTTCTCCTGTCTGTACGTGGACGGCGAGACGCTGCTGCACGCACTGGACCGTGCGGGCTTCTCGGTCTCCTCCGGCTCCTCGTGCACCTCCAGCACCCTGAAGCCCAGTCATGTACTGCGGGCCATGGGGGTGCTGTCGGAGGGAAACGTACGGGTCTCGCTGCCGTGGGGGACGCCCGCCGAGGACGTGGAGCGCTTCCTGGAGGTGCTGCCCGCGACCGTGCGGTCCGTGCGGGAGCAGTTGGGCGCGCCCACGGGGACGGCTCCCGCCTCGGCCGGTACGACACCCGAGCGGGTCGTCGACTCGCTGGGGAAGCGGTGTCCGATCCCGGTGATCGAGCTGGCGAAGGTCATCGGGGATGTGCCCGTCGGCGGGCTGATCACCGTGCTGTCCGACGACGAGGCGGCGCGGCTCGACATTCCGGCGTGGTGCGCGATGCGCGACCAGGAGTACGTGGGCGAGCGCCCGGCGGAGCGCGGGGTCGCCTATACGGTGCGGCGCCGCGCCTGACGCCGCCGCTACCGCGGCGTTTTCTCCGACCACCCGCCCATCCGGTTGCCCGGAACGTCGATTCCATTCCGGGCAGCCGGGGTGGGTCAGGGTCAGGCCAGGTGGGCCCGGACCTCGGCGGCGGCCTCGTGGCCGTACGCCTTGGCGAAGCGCTCCATGAAGTGCCCGCGCCGCAGCTCGTACTCCTGGGTGCCCAGCGTCTCGATGACCAGCGTCGCGAGCATGCAGCCGACCTGCGCCGCCCGCTCCAGCGACAGCTGCCACGTCAGGCCCGCGAGGAAGCCCGCGCGGAACGCGTCGCCGACGCCGGTCGGGTCGACCTTGGCCTCCTCCTGGGCGCAGCCGACCTCGACCGCCGGCGCGCCGGCGCGCTCGATGCGCACGCCCTGGGCGCCCAGCGTGGTGATGCGGGTGCCCACCCGGGCGAGGATCTCCTCACCCGTCCAGCCCGTCTTGGACTCGATGAGCGCCTTCTCGTACTCGTTGGTGAAGAGGTAGGTCGCGCCGTCGATCAGGACGCGGATGTCGTCGCCGTCCAAGCGGGCGAGCTGCTGGGAGGGGTCGGCCGCGAAGGGGATGGCGCGGGCGCGGCACTCCTCGGTGTGGCGCAGCATCGCCTCGGGGTCGTCCGCGCCGATCAGCACGAGGTCGAGGCCGCCGACCCGGTCGGCCACCGGCTGGAGCTCGATCTGGCGGGCCTCGCTCATCGCCCCGGCGTAGAAGGACGCGATCTGGTTGTGGTCGGTGTCCGTGGTGCAGACGAAGCGCGCGGTGTGCAGCACCTCGGAGATGTGCACGGAGGCGGTGTCGACGCCGTGCCGGTCGAGCCAGGCGCGGTAGTCGGAGAAGTCCGCGCCGGCGGCGCCGATCAGGACCGGGCGCAGGCCGAGCAGGCCCATGCCGAAGCAGATGTTGGGGCCCACGCCGCCCCGGCGCACGTCCAGGTCGTCGACGAGGAAGGAGAGGGAGACCGTGTGCAGCTGGTCCGCGACGAGCTGATCGGCGAAGCGGCCGGGGAAGGTCATCAGATGGTCGGTGGCGATGGAGCCGGTGACAGCGATACGCACGACGGGTCTGCTCCCTGGGGGGCGAGGTAACGAGGAGGGTGACAAGAAGAGCCACACCACGTTACCGGGTCCTGCACCCGGAGGTCCGGATCCCCCCGTTTGATGCATATATCTACCCCATAGTAGGTCTTTCACGGCCCGCTCTCCGGTGCGTACGGTGCGGGTATGCCGAAGACTGTGAAGGACGTCACTGTCAGCACGGACCCGGAGTCGCTGGACGAGCTGCGCAGGGACTGCGCGCGCATGGCACCGCACTGGACCGGACCTGCCGGAGAGCCCGCCGGGGAGCCGGCCGGGGGCGGGCGGACACCGCTGTCGCTCATCCACGGGGTCACCGTCCCCGCGAGGTCGGCACGGCTGCTGGACGGGATGTCGGAGTACGGCGACTGACGGTCCCGGTTGGCTCACCGGAAGAGACGGTGGAACCGCTCGCTCCTGCGCTCCGTCCAAGCGACGTCCCCTTCACGGGGGATGCGGCAGTACACATATTGAGCGGAGCGAAGGAGCGATGCGGTGAGCACCGAAGGCAGCACTCCGGGCGGCAATCCCGAGAAACGGCAGCGGAGGCACTCGCCGCTGGCGGTGGCATCGGTGGCGGCGGCCGTGCTGCTGGCCGGAGGCGGCGGCGCGTACTGGGCGTCCACGGCGTCGGACGGTGACGGCGGCGGGAGCCCGGCGGGCGCCACCGGTGACGGCGGCTCCCCCGCGCCGCTCGTGCTGGACGGCTACGGGCGCACGGCCGGCTCCGGCGGCCCCTCCCAGGGCATCGCGGTGGGCGAGCCCGACCCCCACGGCACGCGGTACCGGGCCGAGGGCGAGCTGCCCGGCGGCCCGCGGACCGCGGCCGTCCACCTGCCCGGGCAGTCGGTCACGCGCGAGCGGGTGGCGGCCCTGGCCAAGGTTCTCGACGTGCAGGGCACCCCCCGGCTGGCTCAGGGCACCTGGACGGTCGGCGGCGGCCCGGACGCGGCGGGGCCCACGCTGCAGGTGAGCGAGCGGGGACCGGGCAACTGGTCGTACTCGCGCTACGGCGTGCCGGGCGCCACGCACTGCGTGCAGCCGAAGGGGCCGGACGGTACCGCCGGGCCGGAGGAGGAGCCGGGGGCCGGCTCCGTCTCCCCGGGCGGCCACTCCCCCGGGCCGAAGTGCCCCTCCTTCCGTGACGGCTCCCCGCCCCCGGACCCCGCCGCGGCACGGCCGGTGCCGGAGGAGAAGGCGAAGAGCGTCGCCGCGCCCGTGTTCAAGGTGCTGGGCCAGGACGGCGCGAAGACGGACGCGCGCAAGGTGTACGGGGCCGTGCGGGCCGTCACCGCCGATCCCGTGGTGAACGCGCTGCCGACGTACGGCTGGCAGACGAGCCTGCAGATCGGGTCGGACGCGCAAGTGGTCGGCGGCAGCGGACAGTTGGACATGCCGAAGAAGGGCGCGGTCTACCCCCTGGTCACCGCCGCCCAGGCACTCGACGAGCTGAACAAGGGGGCCGGCACCGGTCATGTGAGCGTCGGCGGCTGCGCGACGGCGGTCCCGTACAAGGACGGCGGCGAGTCGCCCTGCCCGGGGAAGCCGGACAAGCCGGAGCCGGTGACGGTGACGGGCGCCGTCTTCGGGCTGTCCGCGCAGTCCGTGTCCGGGCGGCAGGCACTGGTGCCGTCGTGGCTGTTCACGGCCAGGCCGCCGGGCGGCAAGGGTGACACGGTCACGATCGCCCAGCCGGCGATCGACCCGAGGTTCATCGCGAAGCAGGCCTCGCCCCCGGCGGGCGGCGACCTGGGCGGGAAGCCGACGGCGACCCCGCCGGTGTCCGGCCCGGTGCAGGTGGAGTCGTACACCTGGAGCGAGGACGGCAGGAAGCTCGTCCTGCACTTCTGGGGCGGGGTGTGCAGCGACTACGCCGCGTCGGCGGAGCAGTCCTCGTCGGCGGTGACGGTCAAGGTCACCGGCACGGAGAAGCAGCCGGGCCGGTACTGCGTGATGATGATCAAGCGCTTCGACACGACGGTCACCCTCGACGAGCCGCTGGGTGGGCGCAAGGTCGTGGACCTGGCGACCGGGAACACCGTCCGGGAGCAGCAGCAGAAGTAGACCCCGGGCACGCCCCGGGCACGCAAGGACACGCAAAAGGGCGGCATCCCCGGGACCGGGGTGCCGCCCTTTTCGCGGGCGCGTACGCGAGGCGTACGGCGGCGTACGGCTTTAGCTGAACGAGTCGCCGCAGGCGCAGGAGCCGGTGGCGTTGGGGTTGTCGATCGTGAAGCCCTGCTTCTCGATGGTGTCGACGAAGTCGATGGAGGCGCCGCCCAGGTACGGGGCGCTCATGCGGTCGGTGACGACCTTGACACCGTCGAAGTCCTTGACGACGTCGCCGTCGAGCGAGCGCTCGTCGAAGAAGAGCTGGTAGCGCAGGCCGGAGCAGCCGCCGGGCTGGACGGCGACGCGGAGGGCGAGGTCGTCGCGGCCCTCCTGCTCCAGCAGGGCCTTGACCTTGGCGGCCGCGGTGTCGGACAGGAGGATGCCGTCGCTCACCGTGGTCTTCTCGTCCTGAACGGACATCTGCTTCACTCCCGGGTCTGGTGCGGACTGCTTGCCTTCGGCAGCAACCCACGGCGTCCCGGATTCATTCCGGGCCTGGCCTATGTCTTCTTCCGTCTTTCATGCTCGCACACCGCTCACCCGTGCGGGAATGTGTCACATCGACGCGATGGGCATCGTCAAAGTGACGTGAACCGGTTATGATAGATAGCGTCAAATTGACGACAAGGCCCGTACCGGCCGTCCGCAGAAACAGAAAGGGTGCGTGTCGTGACCACCGCCCAGCCCTTGGATGTCCAGCCCAGCCCCCTCGCCCTCCTGCTGCTCGGCCGTGAGTCCGACCCCCGGAGCGAGCGCGGCGTGGAGTGCCCCGGCGACCTGCCGGCGCCGTCCGACCCGGACCTGGTGGAGCGCGCCCGCGCGGCCAAGGCGAAGCTCGGGGACAAGGTCTTCGTGCTCGGCCACCACTACCAGCGCGACGAGGTCATCGAATTCGCGGACGTCACCGGTGACTCCTTCAAGCTCGCGCGCGACGCCGCCGCCCGGCCGGACGCCGAGTACATCGTCTTCTGCGGTGTGCACTTCATGGCCGAGTCCGCGGACATCCTGACCACGGCCGACCAGCAGGTCGTCCTGCCGGACCTGGCCGCGGGCTGCTCGATGGCCGACATGGCCACCGCCGAGCAGGTCGCCGAGTGCTGGGACGTGCTGACCGAGGCCGGCGTAGCCGAGGTGACCGTGCCGGTCTCCTACATGAACTCCTCCGCCGACATCAAGGCCTTCACCGGCAAGCACGGCGGCACGATCTGCACCTCCTCCAACGCGAAGCGGGCGCTGGACTGGGCCTTCGAGCAGGGAGACCCCCGGACGAGCAAGGTGCTCTTCCTCCCCGACCAGCACCTGGGCCGCAACACCGCCGTCCGCGACATGGGGATGTCCCTGGACGACTGCGTCCTGTACAACCCGCACAAGCCGAACGGCGGGCTGACCGCCGAGCAGCTGCGCGCCGCCAAGATGATCCTCTGGCGCGGCCACTGCTCGGTGCACGGCCGCTTCTCCCTCGACTCGGTCAACGACGTGCGCGAGCGCATCCCGGGCGTCAACGTCCTGGTGCACCCCGAGTGCCGGCACGAGGTCGTGGCCGCCGCCGACTACGTGGGCTCGACGGAGTACATCATCAAGGCCCTGGAGGCCGCCCCGGCCGGGTCGAAGTGGGCCATCGGCACCGAGCTGAACCTGGTACGCCGCCTGGCGAACCGTTTCGCCGGTGAGGGCAAGGAGATCGTCTTCCTCGACAAGACGGTGTGCTTCTGCTCGACCATGAACCGCATCGACCTGCCGCACCTGGTGTGGGCACTGGAGTCGCTGGCCGAGGGCAAGGTCGTCAACCGCATCGAGGTCGACCCCGAGGTCGCGAGCTTCTCCAAGCTCGCGCTGGAGCGGATGCTGGCGCTTCCGTAGGGTCCCTCTGCCCTCGATCGCCGGACGGGCTGGATTTTCCAGCCCGTCCGGGGGCACCTCAGCGGGAAGGGGCGGGTCAGGGGAACTGATCCGTTCTCGGCCGCACCAGACCCGACTCGTAGGCGATCACGACCAGCTGCGCCCGGTCACGGGCGCCCAGCTTCGCCATCGCACGGTTGACGTGGGTCTTGACCGTCAGCGGGCTGACCGAGAGCCGCTCGCCGATCTCGTCGTTGGACAGGCCCCCGGCCACCTGTACCAGAACCTGCCGCTCCCGCCCCGTGAGCGCTTCCAGCCGCATCGCCTCCCGCGCCGGAACCGGCGCCGCCGTCGGCTGGGCGGCCAGGAACTTCGCTATCAGGCCCTTCGTCGCGGCAGGCGAGAGCAGCGCCTCCCCCGCCGCCGCGATGCGGATCGCGGCCAGCAGCTCGTCGGGCTCCGCGCCCTTGCCGAGGAAGCCGGAGGCGCCCGCGCGCAGCGACTGCACGACGTACTCGTCGACCTCGAACGTCGTCAGCATCACCACCCGCACCGCCGCCAGCGCGGGGTCGGAGCAGATCGCGCGGGTCGCGGCGAGGCCGTCCGTGCCCGGCATCCGGATGTCCATCAGCACCACGGCGGGGATGTGTAAGCGGGCCAGTTCGATCGCCTGCGCGCCGTCGGCCGCCTCCGCCACCACCCGCATGTCCGGCTCCGAGTCGACCAGCACCTTGAACGCGCTGCGCAGCAGTGCCTGGTCGTCGGCCAGCAGAACGGTGATCGGATCGGTCATGCGCCAAGCCTAGGCTCGGTCGCCGCGGCCCCCTCACCGCCCGTACGGGCCTGCAGCGGCAGCACCGCGCGCACCCGGAAGCCGGGCGCCCCCCGCTCGCGCGGGCCCGCCTCGCACGTGCCGCCGAGGGCGACGGCGCGCTCGCGCATGCCGATCAGCCCGTGCCCGCCGACGGGAGCCCCGGCTCCGGCGGGCCGGTCGCCGCCGTTGTCGACGACGGTCAGGTCCAGGCTGTCGCGGCCGCGCACCAGGGAGACCTCGGCGCGGGCGCCGGTGCCGGCGTGCTTGTGGACGTTGGTCAGGGCCTCCTGGAGCACGCGGTAGGCGGTCAGGTCGACGGCCCCCGGCAGCGGTCCGATGACAGCGGCGGCCGCCGCGGCGCCCGTGCCGGTGCCGGGCCCGCCGGGCAGGGCACAGGCGGCGGTGACATCGACGCTCAGCCCCACCCGGGCGAAGCCGTCGATGAGCTGGTCGAGCACGCCGAGGCCGGGCGCCGGCTCGGTGGGGGCCGCGGGATCGCCGTACTGGCGCAGCAGGCCCACGGTGGCGCGCAGTTCCTCCAGGGCCGAGCGGCTGGCCTGGCGGACGTGGGCGAGGGCCTGTTTGGCCTGGTCGGGACGGCTGTCCATGATGTGCGCGGCCACGCCCGCCTGGACGTTGACGAGCGCGATGTGGTGGGCGACGACGTCGTGCAGCTCGCGGGCGATGCGCAGGCGTTCCTCGGCGACGCGGCGCCGGGCCTCCTCCTCCCGGGAGCGTTCCGCGCGCACGGCCCGTTCCTCGATCGCGGCGACGAAGGCGCGGCGGCTGCGGACGGCGTCCCCGGCGGCGCCGGCCATGCCGATCCAGGCGAACAGGCCCACGTTCTCCTGGGCGTACCAGGGCGGCGGGCCCAGGAGCATGACGGCGGCGGTGAGGGCGCCGACGGTCACGGCGACGATGCGCCAGGCGGCGGGCCGCTCGGTGCGGGTGGCGACGGTGTAGAGGGCCACGGCGACGCTCGTGGCGATCTGGGTACGTGCCGGGCCGCCGCCGTCTGCGACGGCGGTGCCGGCGACCGTCAGGGCGCAGGTCACGCCGAGGACCGTGAGCGGCCGGCTGCGCCGGGCCACGAGGCAGGCGCACGCGGCCACCGCCAGCAGGAGGAAGGCGGGCCCCGGCGGCTGCTGCCCGGTGCGGCCCAGGTAGACGCTGGTGAGGATGAGGCCGAGGACGAAGAGGGCCACCAGGGTGTCGGCGGCGAGCGGGTGGGTGTGCAGCCAGCGGTGCGGGCGGGCGAGGCCCGTGGCGGCGAGGGAGGTCATCGCGGTCCCATCGGAGGGCGGGCCGGTGGTGGGAAGCCGCGACGCCCCCGTCCCGGGAGGGACGGGGGCGCGGCGGGTGCTGAGAGTGCCCGGTGCCTGAAGGCGGCTGCGGTCAGCCCGGGATGAGGCCGTCGTCGCTGAGCATCTCGCGCACGTCCGCCAGGGAGGCGCCGGGCGCGGGCAGGATCAGCTCGGAGGGTTCCAGCGCGTCGTCGGGCAGCGGCTCGCCGAGGCGGCGCACGGCGTCGAGGAGGGCGTCCAGGGTGCGGCGGAAGCCCTCCTCGTCGCCGCTCTCCATCTCGGCGAGCAGCTCGTCGTCCAGCTTGTTGAGCTCGGTGAAGTGGCTGTCGGCCACCTTCACCTGGCCCTCCCCCATGATCCGTACGATCATGACGGTCTCCCTCGTCTCAGGGCGAGCCGGTGCCGTCGGGCGCCTGCCGGCTCTGGTGGTCGGGCAGCTGTGGTGCCGTGAACCGGCCGGCGCGTCAGCTCTTGTCGAAACGCGGCTGCTCCTGGGACCGCTCCGGCCTGGCCTGCCCGGCGGGTCCGCCCTCGATGGCCTGCTGCTGGCCGCTGGTGCCGCCCGACAGCTCGGCCTTCATCCGCTGGAGCTCCAGCTCCACGTCCGAACCGCTGGAGAGGCGGTCCAGCTCGGCGGTGATGTCGTCCTTGGCCGTGCCGGTCGGGTCGTCGAGCGCGCCCGAGGCGAGCAGCTCGTCGATGGCGCCGGCGCGGGCCTGCAGCTGCGCGGTCTTGTCCTCCGCGCGCTGGATGGCCATGCCGACGTCGCCCATCTCCTCGGAGATGCCGGAGAAGGCCTCGCCGATGCGGGTCTGGGCCTGGGCGGCGGTGTAGGTCGCCTTGATGGTCTCCTTCTTCGTACGGAAGGCGTCCACCTTGGCCTGCAGGCGCTGGGAGGCGAGCGTGAGCTTCTCCTCCTCGCCCTGGAGGGTCTGGTGCTGCGTCTCCAGATCGCTGACCTGCTGCTGGAGTGCGGCACGGCGGGTCAGCGCCTCGCGTGCCAGGTCCTCCCGGCCGAGCGCGAGCGCCTTGCGGCCCTGCTCCTCCAGCTTGGTCGACTGGGTCTGCAGCTGGTTGAGCTGGAGCTCCAGACGCTTGCGGGACGTCGCCACGTCGGCGACGCCGCGCCGCACCTTCTGCAGCAGCTCCAGCTGCTTCTGGTACGAGTAATCGAGGGTCTCGCGCGGATCCTCGGCCCGGTCCAGGGCCTTGTTGGCCTTCGCGCGGAAGATCATCCCCATCCGCTTCATGACACCGCTCATGGGCCTCGCGCGCCCCCTTCTGACCGACAAGATCGGGCTTAGGCTCTCAGCACAACTATCAGAACCCACAGTACGGGCCCTGCTTCCATTACCGCACTGTTCGGCCCCGGATGCGCTCCTCCTCCAGGACGATCACAAGGTCACCCTCTCCGGCGCAAGGAGTAGATGCGCCTCCAGGGAGGGTGGGGGGACGCCGCCGCTCCGCCCGGAGGCGCGGGCCGTTGCCGGATCGTTCCCGGGAGGGCTGGGGCAGGACGCCGCGACCCCGTACCCTTGGGTTTCGTGTTCCGAAGCCGTTCGAAAGCGCAGGCCGCACCCACCGAGGTGACCGCGGACCAGCCCAAGCAGCCCCGTGACCCGCAGGCCCCCAAGGGCCGCCCCACCCCAAAGCGCAGTGAGGCCGCTACCCAGCGCCGCTCCCTGGCCAAGACGCCCGCCAACCGCAAGGACGCCGCCAAGCGCCAGCGCGAGGCGCGCCGCGTCGACATGGCCAGGCAGCGCGAGGCGCTGGCCAACGGCGACGAGCGTTACCTGCCCGCCCGTGACAAGGGTCCGGTGCGTTCCTTCGCCCGCGACTTCGTGGACGCGCGGTACTCCGTGGCGGAGTTCTTCCTGCCGCTGGCCGTGCTGATCCTCGTCCTGAGCATGGTCAACCGCGGCAGGTTCCAGTCGTACGTCCTGCTGGCGTGGCTTGTCGTGATCATCCTGATCGTCGTCAACTCCGTCATCACAGGCGTCACCCTCAAGAGTGCTCTCAAGCAGCGCTTCCCGGACCAGCCCACGCGTGGCGCCGTGCCCTACGCCCTGATGCGCACGCTGCAGATGCGCCGGCTGCGCCTGCCCAAGCCGAAGGTCAAGCGCGGGGAGAAGCCCTGAGCGGCTTCGCCTCGGGCAGCGCCTTCGCGTCGGGCTTCGGCGGCGGCGCGGAGGGATGGCTGAGCGGGCTCGGGGGCCTGCGGAACATCGTCCGTCAGGAGCTGGTCGCCCGGCAGGTGGACGAGCAGATATCCGCCCGGTTCCCCGTCGGGCGGCGGCTGCGCGTGCTCGACGTCGGGCCCGGCCAGGGCACCCAGGCGCTGCGCCTGGCCCGGGCCGGTCACGAGGTCACCGGCCTGGAGTCCGATCCCCGGATGGTCTCGGCCATCCGCGAGGCGCTGGCGGCCGAGCCCGAGGGCATCCAGGAGCGGATGCGCATCGTCGAGGGCGACGGCCGGGACACCGGCGCGCACTTCCTGCCGGGCACCTTCGACATCGTGCTCTGTCACGGCGTGCTGATGTACGTGCCCGAGCCCGACCCCATGCTCGCGGGCCTGGCCCGGGTGCTGGCGCCCGGCGGGGTGCTGTCCCTGCTCGTACGCAACGCCGACGCGCTGGCCATGCGGCCGGGGCTGTCCGGCGACTGGAACACCGCCCTGGAGGCCTTCGACTCCCCCGCGTACACCAACCGCATCGGCCTGCGGGTGCGCGCGGACCGGCTGGAGACGCTGACGGCGACCCTCGCCGGCATCGGGGCGCCGCTGCACACCTGGTACGGCGTGCGGGTCTTCACCGACCTGGCGGACGACGAGCAGCAGCCTCCCGCCGGGGACGAACTGCGGCGGCTGCTGGCCGCCGAGGACCGGGCGGGGCGCACCGACCCCTACCGCGCGGTGGCGGCGCTGCTGCACCTGTGCGGGGTACGCGGCGGCTGACGGCGCGAACAGCGACGAGAAATGCCGGGCGGGCCGTCATGACGGCCCGCCCGGCATTTCGTGCCGGCCGGCTGCCGGTCAGTCCTCCGCGGCGGCGTGCAGGCTCATCGGCGCCGCGTAGATCTCCTTGCCGTCCTCGAAGAGCCGCACCTGGTCCACTCCGCCGTCCAGCAGGGCCCGCCACTCCTCACCGATCCAGGACTCCGCGTCGCCCTGCGTGGTGAACTCCTCCGGCTCCACCGCGGGAGCCGTCTCCGTCCCGTCGGCCTTCTCGAACCGCCACGTCCACACCATGTCCGCCTCCTGGGGCTCCTGGGTCCTGGTCCGTACCGCGCGTACTGCCCGTGCGGGGGCAGCCTAACGGCCCGTTACGTACGAGAAAGGGTGAGCCCCGCGCGCCTGCCGTGCGGGGACGCGAGACGATCAGGGCGTGGAACTGACTCTCCTCGGCACCGGAGCCCCCCAGGGGCTGCCGCGCCCCGGCTGCCCCTGCGCCGCCTGCGCCACCGCCGTCGGCGGCGAGGCGCGGGCCGCGACCGCCCTGCTCATCGACGGCGCCCTCCTGCTCGACCTCACCCCGGGCCCGGCGTTCGCCGCCGCCCGCGCGGGGCGCTCGATCGCGGGGGTGCGCCAGGTGCTGCTCTCCCACCCGCACGACGGGCCCGCCGTGGAGTTCCCGGCCGGGCTGCCGACGCCGGTGCGGGTGCCGGACGGGCGCGAGCTGTCGGTGATCAGCGGGCACAGGGTGCGCGCGATCGCGCTGGACGCGCCGGGCACCGGCTACGAGGTGACGTCCCCGGACGGCGAGCGGCTGTTGTACCTGCCGCCGGGCGCGGCACCGGCCGGGCTGTCCGGGCCGCCCCGCCCGTACGAGATGGTGCTGCTCGACGTGCTCGGCCGGCCCGACGCGCTGGCCCGGCTGCGGGAGTCCGGCGCGGTGGCACCGACGACGGATGTCGTCGCTGTCCACCTCGACCACGACGTCCCGCCCGGCCGCGAACTGCGCCGCCGGCTCGCGGCGGCGGGCGCGCGCACGGTGGCGGACGGCACGACGCTGACCGTCGGCGACTACCACGAGGTGCCGGACGTGCCCCGGCGGACGCTGGTGGTGGGCGGTGCCCGCTCGGGCAAGTCCGTGGAGGCCGAGCGGCGGCTGGAATCCTTCCCCGAGGTGCTCTACGTCGCCACGGGCGGTACGCGCGAGGGCGACTCCGACTGGGCGGACCGGGTGAGCCGGCACCGCGAGCGCCGGCCGGGCTCCTGGCGCACGGCCGAGACGTGCGACCTGGTGCCGCTGCTGGCCGGGGAGGGCCCGCCCCTGCTGATCGACTGCCTGGCGCTGTGGCTGACCGACGCGATGGACTCCGTCGACGCGTGGTCCGACGCCACATGGGCCAACGGCGGCGCGGCGGCCCTCGCCGGACGGGTGACGGAGCTGGTGGCCGCGATACGGGCCACGGCGCGCACGGTGGTGGTCGTCAGCAACGAGGTCGGCTCGGGCATCGTCCCGGCGACGTCCTCGGGCCGCCGCTTCCGTGACGAACTGGGCCGCCTGAACGCCGCCGTCGGCGACGAGTGCGAGCACGTACTGCTCGTCGTCGCCGGCCAGACCCTGCCGCTACGCGGCTAGCACCGGCGCGCGAACGAACCCACGGTGCCGTAAGGACACGGCACCGGCCCACCCGACGTCCGAGACGCCACGCAGCCCACCCGGCGCGGAAGATACGGCGCAGCCCAACACCGACTGCCCGCCCGAAGGCTGCGGGCACGCCTCAGCCCGCCCGGCGCCTACGGGCACACCTCAGCCCGTCCGGCACCCGCGAACACCGGCTACCCGCCCGAAGCCCGCGGACACGCCTCAGCCCGCCGGCGCTTGAGAACACGACCCACCCCGCCCGCACCCGCGAACACCGGCTGCCCGCCCGGCGCCTGAAGGCACAACGCCGTCCGTCCGGCGCCTGAGCCAAGCGCGGCCTGCCCGGCGCCTACGGGCACACCTCAGCCCGCCCGGCGGTTACGGACACGCCTCGGCCCGCCCGGCGCCTGCGGGCACACCTCGGCCCGTCCGGCGCTTGAGGACACAACTCAGCCCGTCCGGCGCTTGAGGACACCCCACGGCGGGAGCCCCTGCGCACCGCGGCGCCGGACCGGCCGCAAGCCGAATGGCCAGGCCCCCCGCGGGTAGTGTGTCGCGGATGAGCGGTCTGAATCTTGATGACTTCGCCTCGCTGATCGAGCGCCCCGACTCCGGCGTACGGCGGGACGCCGAGGAACGGCGTGAGCGGCTCGGTCCGCGCCCCGGGGCGCTGGGCCGGCTGGACGAGCTGGCCGAGTGGCTCGCGGCCGCGCAGGGGGTCGTGCCGGTCAAGCCGGTGGAGCGGCCCAGGGCGCTGGTCTTCGCGGGCGACCACGGGGTCGCCGCCCTGGAGGTGTCCGGCGGCCCCAAGGGCGGGGCGCGGGAGCTGGTGCGGGCCGCGCTCGACGGGGAGAGCGCCGGGGCGATCCTGGCCCGGCGCTTCGGCGCGGAGCTGCGTGTGGTCGACATGTCGCTGGACTGCGACCCGGGCGAGCTGCCCCAGGACGTCACCCGGCACCGGGTCCGGCGCGGCTCGGGCCGCATCGACATCGAGGACGCGCTGAGCGCCGAGGAGGCGGAGCGGGCCTTCCGCGCCGGGATGGCGATCGCCGACGAGGAGGCCGACTCCGGCACCGACCTGGTGGTCCTCGGTGACCTGAGCGTCGGCGGCACCACGGCGGCGGGCGCCCTGATCGGCGCGCTGTGCGGCACGGACGCGTCCGTGGTCACCGGCCGGGGCGGCTTCGGGATCGACGACCTGGCCTGGATGCGCAAGTGCGCGGCCATCCGCGACGCGCTGCGCCGGGCCCGCCCGGTGCTGGGCGACCAGCTGGAGCTGCTGGCCGCGGTCGGCGGCGCGGACCTGGCCGCGATGACCGGTTTCCTGCTGCAGAGCGCGGTGCGCCGCACCCCGGTGATCCTCGACGGCGTGGTGTCCGCCGCGTGCGCGCTGGTCGCGCAGCGGGTGGCGTTCCGGGCGCCCGACTGGTGGCTGGCCGGGCAGGCGAGCGGCGACCCGGCGCAGGCGAAGGCGCTCGACCGGATGGCACTCAACCCTCTGCTCGAACACGGCGTCACAGTGGGCGAGGGGACAGGGTCACTGCTCGCTCTGCCATTGGTGCAGGCTGCCGCGGCCCTGGCGGCGGAGCTCCCCGAACGCTCCTGACGACGAGGGCCGGCAGGCCCGTAGCCGTCGTGGGCGCCCGGAATCCGCCGTATACGAGGCCCCATATGATTACTTTTCATGGGAGAAGTCCGCTTGACTCCGGATGAGGGCGCTCGCGGTGGCACCTGGCAGCGGCGCGCGGCGTCGTTCGCGGTGTGGTACCTGCGTGCCGTTACGTTCATCAATCTGCTCGGCGCGGTCTGGGTGTCCTTCGGCTCGGACATCCGCCGGCACAACGTCGAGGAGTACTTCACCCCGTATCTGCTGACGGCCGGCTTCGCACCGGCGGTGGTGTCGCTGTTCATGGCCGTCACGCTGCGCCGGCGCAAGCGGGCCGCGTGGATCCTGAACCTGGTGCTGGCAGGGCTGCTCCTGCTGCTGCTGGCGTTCGTGATGTTCTTCCCGGAGTTCCGGCGGCACGCCCTGAACTGGTTCTCCCTGGTGCTCACCGCGCTCTTCGTGCTCGCGCTGCTCGTGGGCCGCAGGGAGTTCTACGCCAAGGGCGACCGCTCCAACCCCAGGCTCGCCACGGCCGTCGCCGCCGGCGGCCTGCTGGTGACCTCGCTGATCGCCGCCGGGCTGGTCACGGTCACCAACCAGGCCACCGACGAGCAGCGCTCCACCTTCCTGGACCGTTGGCACTACGGCGTGATGCGGCTGATCTCGATCGCCGCCGACGACACCCGCTACGCGGGCATCGCCCCGCCGGGCTGGGTCGACGTCGTCATCAACGTGATGAGCACGGTCCTGCTGATCGTCGTGGCGTACGCGGCCTTCCGCTCGCGCCGCGCCACCGACCCGATCACCGCTGGGGACGAGGCGCGGCTGCGCGAGCTGCTCGCCAGGTGGGGCGACCGCGACTCGCTCGGCTACTTCGCCCTGCGCCGCGAGAAGAGCGTCATCTGGTCGCCCTCCGGCAAGTCCGCCGTCACCTACCGCGTCATCGGCGGCGTCTCGCTCGCCTCCGGCGACCCCATCGGCGACCCCGAGGCGTGGCCCGGCGCCATCGAGCCGTGGCTGGCCGAGGCACGCGAGCACGGCTGGATTCCCGCCGTGATGGGCGCGAGCGAGGAGGCCGGCACGATCTACGCCCGGCATGGCATGGACGCCCTGGAGATCGGTGACGAGGCGATCGTGGACACCGCCGAGTTCACCCTCGACGGCCGCGCCATGCGGACCGTGCGCCAGGCCTACAACCGGGTGAAGCGCGCCGGATACACCGTCACCGTCCGGCGGCACGAGGACATCCCCGAGGAGGAGATGGCCGAGCTGCTGCGCCGCGCCGACGACTGGCGCGACGGTGCCACCGAGCGCGGCTTCTCCATGGCGCTGGGCCGGCTGGGCGACCCGGACGACGGGCGGTGCGTGATGCTGGAGTGCACGGACGGCGAGGGCGAGCTGCGCGCCGTGCTGAGCTTCGTGCCGTGGGGCCCCAAGGGCCTGTCGCTGGACCTGATGCGCCGTGACCGGGACTCCGAGAACGGCCTCATGGAGTTCATGGTCATCGAGTTGCTCCAGCGGGCGAGATCCCTCGGCATCACCCAGGTGTCGCTGAACTTCGCCATGTTCCGGTCCGTCTTCGAGCGCGGCTCGCGGCTGGGCGCGGGCCCGGTGCTGCGGATGTGGCGCTCGCTGCTGAGCTTCTTCTCCCGCTGGTGGCAGATCGAATCGCTGTACCGAGCAAATGCGAAATACCGCCCCATCTGGGAGCCTCGTTTCATGCTCTTCGAGAAGAGCAGTGACCTGCTGCGGATCGGTATCGCCAGCGCCCGGGCCGAGGGCTTCCTGGAGGCACCCGGCCTGCCCAAGTGGCTCAACCGCAAGCACTTGGAGAGCCGGCGATGAACCGCGCGGCGCTGCTTCGCGCCGCGCGCACCGAGTGGGGTCCGCTGTATACGGCCGTGTGGGGGACGTTCGCCCGCAAGCGGATGCGGGCCATCCCCATGACGCTCTCGGCCGTCGCCCTCACCGCGGTCTTCCAGATCGTCCAGAACCAGTCCTGGGGCTTCGGGCCCGTCCAGCGACTCGGCTCGGTCCAGGCCCAGCTGCCCTGGTGGCTGGCGCTGCTGCGGACCCCGCTGTCGCTGTTCGTGCCCGCCCTGGACCTGCCCGTGTGGGGGGCGCTCGCCCAGGTCCTGATCGTCTTCGGCCTCGCCGAGGCCGCCCTGGGCATGTGGCGCACCCTGGCCGTCGCGTACGTCGCCACCCTCGTGGGGACGATGTACGCGCGGCTGGCCATCGCCATCGGGCCCGGCTCCGTCCTCGGACTTCCGCCGGAGGCCGCCAGGATCATCGACACCGGCCCGTCGGCGGCGGTCGTCGGCCTGGCGGTGTACGTCTCCTGGCGCTTCCGCGCCTGGTTCACCTGCGCCGCGGTGGCCCTCACCATGGTGGGCGAGGCCCTCATCAAGCCCAACCTGGCGGGCAAGGAGCACATCGCCGCCGTCGCGGCCATGCTGGTGATGTGCGGCCTGGACGAGTTGCGCCGGCAGCGCAAGCCGCACGGCGACGCCCACCGCGAGCGGGATCAGCGGTCGGGGGCGCCCGCCAGCAGGTCGTGAAGCTTGTTGCGCGTCGCTTCCCAGCGCGCGTCGTGCCGGTAGGCGCGCACCCGGGCCCTGCGCCGGGCCCGCGGCCGGTGCCGGTAGAAGCGCCGCGCCCACGGTGAACCCGGCCGGGCCAGCCGCACCGCGCCCACGATGGCCACGAACGGCACCACCGCACCGATCAGGGCGATCCGCGGCTTGCCCTTGGCCAGGGCGAAGAGGGCGATCAGAAAGTTGACCAGGGTGTTGGTCACCACGATGGTGCGGTTCTGCAGCTCGTCCGGCGTCAGCTCGTTCACCCCGAACGGGGCGAAGCCGGAGAGGACCAGGCCCACCAGAGCCGCCGTCAGCACCACCATCTCGACGCTCTTGCGGCCCTGCTCGGTCCAGTAGACGTCGTCCAGGTGCAGGACGAGCGCGAACTCGTCCAGCACCAGCCCGGCGCCCATGCCGAACAGCACCGCCGCCACCGCCGCCCCGAAGCCGTGCCGTCCCTCGGCCACCGCCCCGAAGCCGCCGACCACCATCAGCACCACGCCGGGCACCACGTGGTGGACGTGCATCCCACCGGGCTTGATGTTGCCGAACGGGCCCTTGCCCGCACGGATCAGGCGCGTGATGACACGGGTCACCAGGAACGTCAGTACGAACGCGGTCAGCGCCAGCAGCAGGGGCAGCTTGCCCGGCTCGACGACGTTGCGTGTCAGCCAGTGACCCATCAGACTCCGCTCCCGCATCGCGCCTACCGGCAAAAGTACTGCCCGGAAGGGGCGGGATACCCTGCCCGCGATGACCGACACGACATCCGCCCGCCCGACCCCCGGCGACGCCCTGCGCTTCGCCTTCGGCACCCTCACCGTGCTGCCCGTCCCGCTCACCCGCTGGGACCGGCGGGCCGCGCGCGGCGGGATGCTGGCGGCACCGCTGGCGGGGTTGGTGGTGGGAGGCTGCGCGGCCCTGGCCGGGTGGCTGTTGCTGCTGCTGGGCTCGGGCCCGCTGCTCGCCGCCGTGGCCACGGTCGCGGTGCCCGCGGTGCTCACCCGGGGACTGCACCTGGACGGGCTCGCGGACGTGGCCGACGGGCTGGGCAGCGGCAGGCCCGCCGAGGACGCGCTGCGCATCATGAAGCAGTCCGACATCGGCCCCTTCGGCGTCATCACCCTGCTGCTCACCCTGCTCGGCCAGGTCGCCGCCCTCGCGCAGTTGTACGGCGCAGGCCGGTGGCACGGCGCCGTCGCGGCGGCCGTGGCCGCCCTCGCCGCACGCTGCGCCCTGACCCTCGCCTCCCGCGCCGGCGTCCCGGCGGCCCGCCCCGACGGGCTGGGCGCGGCGGTCGCCGGCGTCGTCCCCCGGCCGGCCGCGCTGGCCGTGGCGGCGCTGACGGCCGCCGTGGCCGCCGGCGCCGGCGCCTTCACCGGCCCGTACGGTGCCCTGCGCGCGGGCCTGGCCGTGCTGCTCGCCCTGGCCGGCGGCGAACTGCTGCTGCGCCACTGCCGGCGCCGCTTCGGCGGGGTCACCGGCGATGTGTTCGGCGCGCTGGCGGAGACCGCCTCGACCGTCGCGCTGCTCGCTCTGACCCTGGGCTGACCGCGCTCGCGGAGATACGCTCTCACGTGCCCGAAGGCCCGAGCCCGAGCGGCAAAAGCGCGGCGCATACGATGCGCAGGGTGCGGCCGGCCACCAGCCATCGGCCGATAATTCGACGGAAGTAGGGACACCCACCACCGTGACTGCTCTGACTCTCAGCACTTCCAGCGCGGCGACGCTGCGCGCGGACGCCATTGTCGTCGGTGTGGCGAAGGGCCCGAAGGGCCCCGTCGTCGCTCCCGGCGCGGAAGCCGTGGACAAGGCGTTCGACGGCAAGCTGGCCACCGTCCTGGAGACCCTCGGCGCCTCCGGCGGCGAGGGCGAGGTGACCAAGCTGCCCGCTCTGTCCGGCCTCAAGGCCCCGGTCGTGCTGGCGGTCGGCCTCGGCGACCTGCCCGCAAAGGGTGACGGCTTCGACGAGGAGACGCTGCGCCGCGCCGCCGGCAGCGCCGCCCGCACGCTGACCGGCGTGAAGAAGGCCGCGTTCGCCCTGCCCGTCGGGGACGCGGAGTCCGTCGCCGCCATCGGTGAGGGCGCGGTGCTGGGTGCGTACACCTTCACCACGTACCGCAGCAACGGCGGCGCGAAGAAGGACGCCAAGGGTGCCCCGCTGGCCGAGGCCACGATCCTGGGCGCCAAGCCCCGCGACAAGGCCTTCAAGGCCGCCGTCGAGCGCGCCACCACCGTGGCCGCCGAGGTCAACCGCGCCCGCGACCTGGTCAACATCCCCTCCAACGACCTCAACCCGAAGTCGTTCGCCACCGAGGCCCAGGCCGCCGCCAAGGAGTTCGGCCTCAAGGTCGAGGTGCTGGACGAGAAGGCGCTGCTCAAGGGCGGCTACGGCGGCCTGATGGGCGTCGGCCAGGGTTCGGCCAACCCGCCGCGCCTGGTGCGCATCGCCTACACCCACCCCAAGGCGGCGAAGACCCTCGCCCTGGTCGGCAAGGGCATCACCTACGACTCGGGCGGCATCTCCCTGAAGCCGGCGGGCCACAACGAGACCATGAAGTGCGACATGAGCGGTGCCGCCGCCGTGTTCGCCGCGGTCGTCGCGGTCGCCAAGCTCGGCCTCGAGGTCAACGTCACCGGCTGGCTGGCCCTCGCGGAGAACATGCCGTCCGGCAACGCCACCCGTCCGGGCGACGTGCTGAAGATGTACAGCGGCAAGACGGTGGAGGTGCTCAACACCGACGCCGAGGGCCGCCTGGTCCTGGCCGACGCCCTGACCCGCGCCTCGCAGGAGAACCCGGACGCGATCGTGGACGTCGCCACCCTCACGGGTGCCATGGTTCTCGCGCTCGGCAACCGCACCTTCGGTGTGATGGCGAACGACGACGCGTTCCGCACCGCGCTCTACGAGATCGCCGAGGAGGTCGGCGAGCCGGCGTGGCCGATGCCGCTGCCGGCCGACCTCCGCAAGAGCATGGACTCTCCCGTGGCCGACCTCGCCAACATGGGTGAGCGCATGGGCGGCGGCCTGGTGGCCGGTCTCTTCCTGCAGGAGTTCGTGGGCGAGGGCATCACCTGGGCGCACCTGGACATCGCGGGCCCGGCCTTCCACGAGAGCGCGCCGTACGGCTACACGCCCAAGGGCGGCACCGGCTCGGCCGTCCGCACCCTGGTCCGGCTTGCCGAGCGCACGGCCGACGGCGACCTCGGCTGACCGCTGCGACCGGTCACGGCTGAACGGCCCCGGGCGTCCGCCCGGGGCCTCAGGCGTCTTTTCGCCACCCCCGCGTCCTGTTCGCTACGGACGAAACTGCACGAATCAGCACGTTCGTACGCGCCGGTAACCCCGTGAAGGTGACGCATCAGTCGTCCCGGACCCCGGCCCGGCGTCCCGTCGTCCGTCAACAAGTGCGAAGATGTTGTCTCGGCAGGACAGGGCCCCCTTATTCACAGGGCCGAAGCACAAGCGGCCGAACAACAGCCGCCGCCCGGTCACGGACGACCGGCAACGGCGTACCCATGCATGGAGGACGTGACGTGGCGAACGACGCCAGCACCGTTTTCGACCTAGTGATCCTCGGAGGCGGTAGCGGCGGTTACGCCGCTGCCCTGCGCGGAGCGCAGCTGGGTCTCGACGTCGCCCTGATCGAGAAGGACAAGCTGGGCGGCACCTGCCTGCACCGTGGCTGCATCCCCACCAAGGCTCTGCTGCACGCCGGCGAGATCGCCGACCAGGCTCGTGAGGCCGAGCAGTTCGGTGTCAAGGCCACCCTTGAGGGCATCGACATCGCGGGCGTCCACAAGTACAAGGACGACGTGATCTCGGGCCTGTACAAGGGCCTGCAGGGCCTGGTCGCCTCCCGCAAGGTCACCTACGTGACCGGCGAGGGCCGCCTGTCCTCCCCGACGTCCGTCGACGTCAACGGCCAGACCTACACCGGCCGCCACGTCCTGCTGGCCACCGGCTCCGTGCCGAAGTCGCTGCCGGGCCTGACCATCGACGGCAACCGCGTCATCTCCTCGGACCACGCGCTGGTCCTGGACCGCGTGCCGAAGTCCGCGATCGTGCTAGGCGGCGGCGTCATCGGCGTCGAGTTCGCCTCCGCGTGGAAGTCCTTCGGCACCGACGTCACCATCGTCGAGGCGCTTCCCCACCTCGTCCCGGTCGAGGACGAGAACAGCTCCAAGCTGCTGGAGCGCGCCTTCCGCAAGCGCGGCATCAACTTCTCCCTCGGCTCCCGCTTCTCGGGCGTGGAATACACGGCCGACGGTGTGAAGGTCTCCCTGGAGAACGGCAAGACCTTCGAGGCCGAGCTGCTGCTCGTCGCCGTGGGCCGTGGCCCGGTCTCCCAGGGCCTGGGCTACGAGGAGGCCGGGGTCGCCATGGACCGCGGCTACGTCCTGGTCGACGAGTACATGCAGACCAACGTGGAGACGGTCTCGGCCGTCGGTGACCTCGTCCCGACCCTCCAGCTCGCGCACGTCGGCTTCGCCGAGGGCATCCTGGTTGCGGAGCGTCTGGCCGGTCTCAAGCCCGTGCCGGTCGACTACGACGGCGTGCCGCGCGTCACGTACTGCCACCCGGAGGTCGCTTCGGTCGGTATCACCGAGGCGAAGGCCAAGGAGCTGTACGGCGCCGACAAGGTCGTCGCTCTGAAGTACAACCTCGCGGGCAACGGCAAGAGCAAGATCCTCAAGACCGCGGGCGAGATCAAGCTCGTCCAGGTGCGGGACGGTGCCGTGGTCGGCGTCCACATGGTCGGCGACCGTATGGGTGAGCAGGTCGGCGAAGCCCAGCTGATCTACAACTGGGAGGCGCTGCCGGCCGAGGTCGCGCAGCTCATCCACGCGCACCCGACGCAGAGCGAGGCTCTGGGCGAGGCCCACCTGGCTCTGGCCGGCAAGCCGCTGCACTCGCACGACTAAGTCCCGAGCGCACCACCATCCGCACTATTCGTAAGGAGCAACCGCAACCATGGCGGTTTCCGTAACCCTGCCGGCGCTCGGCGAGAGCGTGTCCGAGGGCACCGTCACCCGTTGGCTCAAGGCCGAGGGTGAGCGCGTGGAGGCCGACGAGCCGCTGCTCGAGGTCTCCACCGACAAGGTCGACACCGAAATTCCGGCCCCCGCGTCCGGCATCCTGGCCTCCATCAAGGTGGCCGAGGACGAGACGGTCGAGGTCGGCTCCGAGCTGGCGATCATCGACGACGGCTCCGGCGCCCCCGCCGCTGCCGAGGCTCCGGCCGCGGCCGAGGCCCCCGCCCCGGCCGCCGAGGCCCCCGCCGCCCCTGCCCCCGTGGCCGAGGCCCCCGCCGCCGCTCCGGCTGCCGCCGAGGCCCCGGCCGCTCCGGCCGCCGGTGCCGCCGAGGGCACCGACGTCGTCCTGCCCGCGCTGGGCGAGTCGGTCACCGAGGGGACCGTCACGCGCTGGCTCAAGGAGGTCGGCGAGAGCGTCGAGGCCGACGAGCCGCTGCTCGAGGTCTCCACCGACAAGGTCGACACCGAGATCCCGGCCCCGGTTTCCGGCGTGCTGCTGGAGATCGCCGTCGCCGAGGACGAGACCGCCGAGGTCGGCGCCAAGCTCGCCGTGATCGGTTCTGCTGTTGCCGGGGGCGTCGCGGCTCCGGCCGCCGCTGCTCCGGCCGCCCCGGCCCCCGCCCCCGTTCAGGAGGCTCCGGCCGCCCCCGCGGCTCCGGCACCGGCTCCGGCCGCCCCGGCTCCCGCCCCGGCTGCCCCGGCCCCGGCTGCCCCCGTCGCGCCCGCCGCGCCTGCCGCCCCGGCTCCGGCCGCCCCGGCCCCGGCTGCCGCGCCGAAGGCTCCGGCCGCCCCGGCCGCCGTCACCCCGGCTGCCGACGGCGCCTACGTCACCCCGCTGGTGCGCAAGCTCGCCGCCGAGTCCGGCGTCGACCTCACCGCCGTGCAGGGCACCGGCGTCGGTGGCCGCATCCGCAAACAGGACGTGGTGAGCGCGGCCGCCGCGGCCGAGGCCGCCAAGGCCGCGCCGGCTCCGGCCGCCGCCGCCCCGGCTGCCGCCGCCGCGCCGAAGGCCCCGGCTCTGGAGGCGTCCCCGCTGCGCGGTCAGACGGTCAAGATGCCGCGCATGCGCAAGGTCATCGCCGACAACATGATGAAGGCGCTGCACGGCCAGGCGCAGCTGACCTCCGTGGTCGAGGTGGACATCACCAAGATCATGCGGATGCGCAACAAGGCCAAGGACGCGTTCGCGGCTCGCGAGGGCGTCAAGCTCTCCCCGATGCCGTTCTTCGTCAAGGCCGCCGTCCAGGCGCTGAAGGCCCACCCGGTCGTCAACGCCCGGATCAACGAGGACGAGAACACCATCACCTACTTCGACTCCGAGAACGTCGGCATCGCCGTCGACTCGGAGAAGGGCCTGATGACCCCGGTCATCAAGGGTGCGGGTGACCTCAACATCGCGGGCATCGCCAAGAAGACGGCGGAGCTGGCCGGCAAGGTCCGTTCCAGCAAGATCAGCCCGGACGACCTGGCGGGTGCGACCTTCACGATCAGCAACACCGGCTCGCGCGGTGCGCTGTTCGACACGGTCATCGTGCCCCCGAACCAGGTCGGCATCCTGGGTATCGGTGCGACCGTCAAGCGCCCGGTGGTCATCGACCACCCGGAGCTGGGCGAGACCATCGCGATCCGCGACATGACCTACCTGGCGCTCTCCTACGACCACCGTCTGGTGGACGGTGCCGACGCGGCCCGCTACCTGACCACGGTCAAGCAGATTCTGGAGGCCGCCGAGTTCGAGACCGAGATCGGTCTCTGACCCGAGGGCTGCACGCGTTGAGGGGCGCGGCCCCGGTCTCGTACTCCGTACGAGCCGGGGCCGCGCCCTTCGCCTTGCCGGGCTGTATTTCCCGGGGACAACGCCCCGGCCCCCCGGCCGGGCCGGTAGCCGCGGGAAACGCCGATAATGACGTTCCCGGCAGATCCGACCAAGGAGAGAAATGACCCCGCCCGTCGTCCATTCGCTGCGCGAGCAGATCCGCGAGCACATCCTCGAGGGGATCGTCAGCGGGCGCTGGCAGCCGGGCGAGCGGATCGTGGAGCGGCGGATCGCCGCCGAGCTGCTGGTGAGCCAGACCCCGGTGCGCGAGGCGCTGCGCGAGCTGGAGTCGCTGCGGCTGATCGAGTCGGCCCCCAACAAGGGCGTGCGCGTCCGCGATCTGAGCGCGGCCGACCTCAAGGAGTCCTATCCGGTCCGGGCGGGCCTGGAGCGGGTGGCCGCCGAGCTGGCGGCGGACGCGCTGGCGGGTGACGTCTCGGCGCTGGAGCGGGAGGTGGCCGCCCTGCGGACGGCCGATCTGGCGGACGACAGCGAGGCGCAGGCCCGGCACACGGTGGCCTTCCACCGCGAGATCGTGCGGGCCTCGGGGAACTCCGTGCTGCTGCACACCTGGGAGTCGCTGGGCATCGAGGTGTGGACGACGCTGTCGATCCGCTGGCTGAGCCCGGAGCCACGGGCCCACGCGGAGGATCACGCCGCGCTCGTGCGGGCCTTCCGGCAGCGCGATCCGCGAATCGGCGAGCTGTTGAACGCGCACGTCCTGAGCTGCGCGCCCCAGGTCTGAGGCCGCCCCGGACCACCGGAGTCCGGTTCCACTCGTCCAGGCCATTGATCGATCATCGATCAAAGGCGTATCGTCTCCGCCGGAGCCGCGCCGCGCGCCCTGTCCTGTGACGCGGAACGGCTCAGGGGTGACGACAGGACCCCGCGCGCTCGTCCATGCCCTGGCTCGGCACGCGGGCTCCTGTCGTCACGCCCCACTGTCAGTGGCCCCCGAGCGGCGGAGCGCGACCGGCGAACCCGGCATCATGGGCTCATGCGTGCGGCTCGTTTGATCAAGATGGTGCTCCTGCTCCAGACCCGCCCGTCCATGACCGGCACCGAGCTGGCGCGCCACCTGGAGGTCTCCGAGCGTACGGTCGCCCGGGACGTCCTCGCCCTGTCCGAGGCCGGCGTGCCCGTCTACGCCGACCGCGGCCGCGCAGGCGGCTACCGCCTGATCGGCGGCTACCGCACACGTCTCACCGGCCTGGGCCGCACGGAGGCCGAAGCCCTCTTCCTCTCCGGCGTGCCGTCCGCGCTGCGCGACATGGGCCTGGCGGACGCGGCCTCCGCCGCCCGTCTGAAGGTCTCCGCCGCGCTCCTGCCCGAACTCAGCGACGCCCCCGCGAGCGCCGCCCAGCGCTTCCACCTGGACGCCCCCGGCTGGTGGGCCCACCACGACGCGCCCGCCCTGCTGCCCGCCCTCGCGGACGCGGTCTGGGACGACCGCCGCGTGACCGCCCGCTACAGCTCGCGGGGCACCGAGGCGGAGCGGGACCTGGAGCCGTACGGCCTCGTCCTCAAGGCGGGCGTGTGGTATCTGGCGGCCCGCGCCGGCGAGGACTTCCGCGTCTACCGGGTGGACCGCTTCACCGCGGCCACCGTGGGCGAGGAGAGGTTCCGCCGCCTTGCGGACTTCGACCTGCCGGCCTTCTGGGTGGAGCGTGCGGCGCAGTTCGCCCGCTCGATCCTGCGCGACCGGGTGAAGTTGCGCCTGTCCCCCGCCGGAGCGCGCGGGCTGCCGCATGCGACCGACCCCGCGGCGGCCCGGGAGGCCCTCGCGGAGGCCGGGGCCCCCGACGGCCTGGGCCGGGTCACGCTCACACTGCCGGTGGAGACGCTCGATGTGGCGTACGAACAACTGCTCGCGCTGGGCCCGGAGGCGGAGGTGCTGGGGCCGCCGGAGCTGCGCGAGCGGTTCGCGCGGGCGGCGGCCCGGGCCGGCGCCCTCTACCGGTAGTCGTCGGCGGTCCCGGCCCCGCCGCCGAAGACGACGTCCTTGAAGTACGCGAAGCAGTCGGGCCGTGACCCGTCGGCGTCGTCGAACCCGTAGACCTCGGCCAGCTCACCGCTGGAGACCGACCGGCCGTTCCAGCGCGCGCGGTCCGGGTCGGCGGCGAGCGCCGCCACGCCGCGGCCGATGAAGACCGGGGACTCGGAGATCGCGAAGTGCGGGCTCTTCTCCACCGCGTCCCGCCACGTGGCCTCGGTGACACCGAAGTGGTCGAGCATCGCCTCCGAGCGCAGGAAACCGGGCGTCAGGCACACCGCCGTACCGCCGTACTCCTTCAGCTCCTGGGAGAGCCCGAAGGCCATGCGGATGGGGGCGTACTTCGCCAGGTCGAAGAAGAGGTTCTCCCGGTAGGTCCGGTTGAACTCCTCCGTGCCGTCGGTGATCTCCACAACGAGTCCCCCGGGCCGCCGGATCAACAGCGGAAGGGCGAAGTGACTGGTGATGACGTGGGTGTCCACGGAGAGCCGCAGCATTCGCAGGCCCTTCTCCAGGTCCACTTCCCACACCTTCGTGCCGAACTCGATCAGGTGATCTCCGCCCCACACGTCGTTGACGAGGATGTCGAGCCGCCCGTGATCGCGGTCGATGCGCTCGACGAGGGCCCGCACCTGCTCCGGCTCCAAGTGGTCGGTGGGCACGGCGATGCCGGTGCCGCCGGCGGCGGTCACCAGTTCGGCGGTCTCCTCGATGGTCTCGGGCCGGTCGACCTCGCTGCGCCGAGCGCGCGTGGAACGCCCCGTCACATAGACGACGGCGCCCGCGGCCCCCAGTTCCACGGCCATGGCCCGCCCCGCACCCCGCGTGGCGCCCGCGACCAGGGCGATGCTTTCCGCCGGCAGCGGGCCTGCGGTCTCCGATGCAGTCACGAAAGGTGTCCTCTCCCTCGGCCTTCGATGACAGGAGCGACACTCGCAGCTATACCGGACACCTCCTGTCCTGTATTTCCGGCGACTGAACACCGGACCCACCGATAACAACACGGCCGCATCCGGCCCGCTCCGGGTGCGTCGCCCAGCGTCAGGACCGATGCTGGTCCCGTGATGATGGACGAGACGGAGTTCTGGGAGCTGATCGACAGCGCACGCGAGACCGCAGAGGGAGACCCCGAGGACCAGGCCGACGCCCTGATCGAGAGGCTGATGCAGCTCGATCCGGACGCCGTGCTCGACTTCGCCCGGCACTTCGAGGCGCGGTACAACCGGGCGTACCTCTGGGACCTGTGGGGTGCGGCGGCCGTGCTGCTCGACGGCGCGAGCGACGACGTCTTCGACTACTTCCGCTGCTGGCTGATCGGCCAGGGCAGGGAGGTCTTCGAGGGCGCCGTGCACGACCCGGACGCCCTCGCGGAGCTGCTGGACGACTTCGACGAAGAGGTGGACGGGGACGGTGAGGACCTCGGCTACGCGGCGGACGAGGCGTACGAGCAGCTGACGGGGGCCGAGACGCCCGACCTCGGGCTGCCGCCCCAGCCGGCCGAACCGCTCGGTACGCCGGTGGACCTGGAGTCCGAGGCGGTACTGGCCGAACGCTTCCCGAGGCTGTGGGAAAGATTCAGGACCTGAGGGGAGCACGGGCCAGACATGCGGATCGCGGTAACCGGTTCCACCGGCCTCATCGGCAGGGCCCTGGTGCGCTCCCTGGAGACCGACGGCCACCACGTCGTACGCCTGGTGCGCCGTCCGCCCGCTGATGCCCGCGAGGCCCAGTGGGACCCGCGGCGCCAGTGGGTGGACACCGGAGCCCTGGCCGGCTGCGAGGCCGTGGTGCACCTGGCCGGGGCCGGGGTGGGCGACCACCGCTGGACGGACGCCTACAAGAAGGAGATCCGCGACAGCCGGGTCCACGGCACAGGAGCGATCGCCGAGGCCGTGGCGTCCCTCGGCGAGCCGCCGCGCGTCCTGCTCAGCGCCAGCGCGACCGGCATCTACGGCGACACGGGGACGCGGACCGTCGACGAGAGCACCCCGCCCGGCCACGGCTTCCTGGCCGGCGTCTGCCAGGACTGGGAGGAGGCGACGGGCGCCGCGGCGGAGGCCGGCGTACGCACGGTGCTCCTGCGCACCGGCCTGGTCGTCTCCCGCGAGGGCGGAGCCTGGGCCCGCCTCTTCCCGCTCTTCGGACTGGGCCTCGGGGGGCGGCTGGGGAGCGGACGGCAGTACTGGAGCTTCATCGCCCTGCACGATCACATCGCCGCCCTGCGCCACCTCCTGGACTCCCCCTCTCTCTCGGGCCCGTTCAACCTCACCGCACCGCATCCGGTCACCAACCGCGAGGTGACCGAGGCGATGGGGCGCGTACTGAAGCGTCCGACGCCCTTCCCGGCGCCCGCTCCGGCGCTCAGGCTCGCGCTGGGCGGCATGGCCACAGAAGTGCTGGCCAGCCAGCGGGTCCTGCCCCGGCGGCTGCTGGACTCGGGCTTCGGCTTCGCGTTCCCGGACATCGAGAGCGCCGTACGCGCGGCGCTGGGGAAGAGTTGACGCACCCGGTCCCCGCACCGGAACGGCGATGTGTGCGACCGCTGTGCGACCGTGCTCGCCCTGTGCGCGACTGTTATTGACCGGATTTCTCTCTACGGTCGAGGCGAACTCGCGCATCGCCGCCGCCGGTTGAGGGCATCAGGCCCCCGAGCGAGCGGACCGACCCCGGGAGGGCACGTGCTCAGCAGCGCACGCCACACCGCACACCACGCTGACGTCGTCGTCGTGGGAGCCGGCCTGGCCGGCCTCTCTGCGGCTCACCATCTCATCAGCGCCGGGGTAACAGTCACCGTCCTGGAGGAAGCCCCTTACCCGGGCGGCCGCATGACGACCGAAGAGGTCGACGGCTTCCTGCTGGACCGCACGGGCCAGCTGCTCAACACCTCGTTCCCGGAGCTGCTCCGCACCCCCGGCCTGGAGGCGCTCAAGCTGCGCCCCTTCACCCCCGGAGTGCTGGTCCACACCGACGGGCGCAACCACCGCACCGGCGAACTCCGCGGCGCCAAGCGCGCCTTCACCACGGCCCGCGCCTTCGCGGCGGCCCGGGCCTCACGGAGCGCCGGCCTCGATCAGGCGCGGCTCGGCGCGGCACTGGCCCGCCTTGCCGCGCTGCCCATCGACCGGATGCTGGCCCGCCCGGACCGCCCCACGGCCACGACGCTCACCAGCCGCGGCCTGCCGACCCGCACGGTGGAAGGCTTCCTGCGCCCCCTCCTCGCATCCCTGCTGTCCGACCCGGACCTCACCACATCCAGCCGCTGCGCGGACCTGGTGCTGCGCGGCTACGCACGCGGGCGCCTGTGCCTCCCGGCCGGAGGCGCGGGGGTCATCCCCCGGCTGCTGGCGGCCCAGTTGCCGCAGGACACAATCCGTACAGGCGTCCAGGCCACGTCCGTCGGCACCACGTCCGTCGGCACGGCGGCGCACGGGGAGCTCAAGTGCCGTTCGGTGATCGTGGCGACGGGCGCCCGCGCCGCCGCCGAACTGATCCCGGGCCTGCGGCTGCCCGGCTTCCACCCCGTGACGGTCCTGCACCACACGGCGGACTCGCCGCCCCTGCGCGACGCCTCCCTGATCCTGACGGGGACCCACCGGGGCCCGGTCGCGCACACGACGGTGGCCAGCGAGGTGGACCCCGACCGCGCGCCCCTGGGCCGGACCCTGATCAGCTCGACGGTCCTGGGCACGGCGGCGGCGCTCCCGACGGCCGAACTGGACCGCGCGGCCCGGGCCCAGCTGTCCCGGGTCTACAACACCTCCACCACCACCTGGCGCCTCCTGGCCGCCCACCACGACCCGGACGCGGTCCCCGCGATGCCGGCCCCCCACGACGTCCGCCGCCCGGTCCGGCTCCTGTCGGGCCTCTACGTCTGCGGCGATCACCGCGACACCAGCACGGTCCAGGGCGCCCTCTTCTCCGGCCGCCGCGCCGCCCAAGCAGTCCTCCGCGACCTGGGCATCCGTCCGGGCTACGCCGCCCAGAGCCTGCGGGCGGCGTAACTCCGCCGCCCGCTGACCCGTACCCAGCCGATCGAAGGACGGCCCGCGGGCAGGCCACCGACGGTGGGCCGGGGCGGAACGGGCCGCCCCTGCCGCCGCGTGGTGCACGCGCCTGCGGCGGGTGGATCGAGCGGGCGGCCCGGCGACCCGCAACAGGCAGTGGGCTCACCGGGCGGCCGAACGTCAGAGCCCCGCCACCTTCTCCCGGTACGCCCGCACCGCCGCCGCATCCCGATAGGGCTCCAGCCGCCGCTCGAAGTCCCGCACACACTCCAGCGCCCGCACCGACCGCATCTCCATCGACTGCTGCGCCGCCTCGGCCCCCAGCAGGCAGGCCTGCTCCAGCTCCCCCAGCCCCAGCCGCGCCGACGCCAGCACCACCCGGCAGAAGAGCCGGCTCCGCGCGTACGCCGGGCTCCGCAGCTGCAAGGACCGTTCTGCGTGCTGCGCCGCGGCCCGGTACTGCTGCAGATCCCGGTGGCAGTGCGCGAAGTCGTCCGCGAGCTGCGCCTCGTCGAAGAAGCGCGCCCAGTACGGCACGTCGTCCCCCGCCCGCGAGGTCTCCAGCGCCCGCTCCGCCCGCGCCAGCGACGCCGAGCAGGCCCGTACCTCGCCCAGCACACCCTGCCCGCGCGCCTCCACCGCGTGCAGCAGCGACTGCACGACGGGCGGGGCGCTCGACCCCACCCCCTGCTGCGCCACCCGCGCCAGCTGGACGGCCTCGCGCCCGTGCCCGAGGTAGACGGCCTGCCGGCTCATCGTGACGAGGACGAACGAGCCGTAGGCCCGGTCCCCCGCGGCCTGGGCGAGCCGCAGCGCCTGCACGTAGTAGCGCTGCGCGAGCCCGTGCGCGGCGATGTCGTAGGAGGTCCACCCGGCGAGCCGGGTGAGGTCCGCGGCCGCCCCGAAGAGCCGCCGCCCGGTCGTCTCCCCGTACGTCCCGCGCAGCATCGGCTCCGTCTCGTGCTCCAGGTACCGCACGAGGGCCTGCCGGGCGTGGCCGCCGCCGTAGGCGTGGTCGATGGTCCGGAAGAGCTCTCCCACGGACCGCAGTGCCGCGATGTCGCCCATGGAGACCCGGCTGCCGGGTGCCCGCTCGGCGAGCCGCTGGCGTGGCAGCGACACCTGCCCGCCGCGCGCCTGGAGCGGTGGGCGCGCGCCCTCGCCCGAGGGCGCGGGGCTCGCGCCGCGCGCCACCTTCTCGTCCGCGCGCCCGATGAGCCAGTCACGGCTCGGCACCACGAGCCCGGCCGGGGTGAATGCGATCTTCCGCAGCTCGGTGTGGCTGCCGGAGTCCTTTCGCCACAGCCCGCTGACGATGTCAATGGCCTCCTCGGGCGACGCGGCGAATTCCAGCCCGGCGTACACGGGGGCGCATGCGTCCAGCCCCAGGTCCTGGGCCGAAAGCCGCCGCCCGAGCCGTCGGGTGAACACCTCGGCGATCAGCGCGGGGGTCGTGCCGCGGGGCTGCTGCCCGCGCAGCCACCGGGTGACCGAGGTCTTGTCGTATCGCAGGTCGAGCCCGTGCTCGAGCCCCAATTGATCGACGCGGCGGGCGAGGCCCGCGTTGGAAAAGCCGGCCTCCGCGATGAGCGCAGCGAGCTGACGGTTGGGGATGCGCTGTGGGGGTCGTTCCGTCATCAGCCTGCCGGTCTCCCTGGATCTTTGTTCCTGGAACGGCGTGAACTTAGCGGCCCCCGCCGCCCCGATCGCCACCTTCGCCCCGCATTCATCCGATCGTGTGAGGACAGATCAAATCGCCTCGGAAGATCACTCCGGGCGACGGCCGCCTGCTGGGTTGCCGGACCTCCGCCGTACAGTGGCAAGGACGTGCCGCATGCCGGGGCACGCCGAGACCGAACGAGACAGACCGAGTGACAACCAACCGGTTCGAAGAGGAGCTGCCGTGACTGAGCTGCGCTTTGTCCACCTGGGCTTCGGGGCTGACGCCGTCGAGTACCAGGAGGCGTGGCAGGAGCAGCGGAGGGTCCACTCGGCCCGGTTCGCCGACGAGATCCCGGACACCTGCCTGCTGCTGGAGCACCCGGCGGTCTATACGGCGGGACGGCGCACGGAGGACAGCGAGCGCCCCCTGGACGGCACACCCGTGGTGGACGTGGACCGGGGCGGCAAGATCACCTGGCACGGCCCGGGCCAGCTCGTCGGTTACCCCATCCTGAAGCTCCCCCGCCCGGTGGATGTGATCGCGCACGTCCGCCGCCTGGAGGAGGCCCTGATCCGCACGTGTGCGGAGCTCGGCCTGGAGACGACCCGGGTGGAGGGCCGCAGCGGTGTGTGGGTGCTGGGGGACGCCAAGGAGGCGGCGGACCAGCGCGCGGCCCTCGGCGGACTCAGCCTGGACTTCGACCCCCGACTGGCGGACGACGAGTTCGACCCCCGGCTGAACGGCCCGGAGTACGCCCCGTCCAACGCCGGCCAGCGCCGCGAGGACCGCAAGCTGGCGGCGATCGGCATCCGGATCGCCAAGGGCGTCACGATGCACGGCTTCTCGCTGAACTGTGATCCGGACAACACCTGGTTCGACCGGATCGTCCCCTGCGGCATCCGCGACGCCGGTGTGACCTCGCTCTCCAACGAGCTGGGCCGCCGGGTGGCCGTGACGGAGGTGGTCCCGCTGATGGAAAGGCATCTGCGGGAGGTCCTGGAGGCGGAGGAGCCCGTCCCCCGGGCGGTAGAGGCCCAGGCGAGCTGACCGGGTCCCCCCGGCCGTCAGGGCAGAGGAAATAACGGGCGTACCCTGGTGTTCGCCGAGGAATCGAAGTCATAGGGAGCCGGACGTGTCCGCTGTCGCACCCGACGGACGCAAGATGCTGCGCTTGGAGGTCCGGAACGCCCAGACCCCCATCGAGCGCAAGCCCGAGTGGATCAAGACCAGGGCGAAGATGGGCCCCGAGTACACCGAGCTGCAGGGCCTGGTGAAGCGCGAGGGCCTGCACACGGTGTGCCAGGAGGCGGGCTGTCCCAACATCTACGAATGCTGGGAGGACCGCGAGGCCACGTTCCTCATCGGCGGCGACCAGTGCACCCGGCGCTGTGACTTCTGCCAGATCGACACCGGCAAGCCGCAGGCCCTGGACCGCGACGAGCCGCGCCGCGTGGGCGAGTCCGTCGTCACGATGGACCTGAACTACGCCACCATCACCGGCGTGGCCCGCGACGATCTCCCGGACGGCGGCGCCTGGCTGTACGCCGAGACCGTGCGCCAGATCCACCTGCAGACCGCCGGCCGCGAGGGCGGTCACACCGGGGTCGAGCTGCTCGCCCCCGACTTCAACGCGGTCCCCGAGCTGCTCGACGAGGTCTTCGCCTCCCGCCCGGAGGTCTTCGCGCACAACGTCGAGACGGTCCCGCGCATCTTCAAGCGGATCCGCCCCGGCTTCCGCTACGAGCGCTCGCTCGAGGTCATCACGCGGGCCCGCGAGGCCGGCCTGGTGACGAAGTCGAACCTGATCCTCGGCATGGGCGAGACGCGCGAGGAGATCAGCGAGGCGCTGCACGACCTGCACGAGGCGGGCTGCGAGCTGATCACCATCACCCAGTACCTGCGCCCGTCGGTGCGCCACCACCCGGTGGAGCGCTGGGTGAAGCCGCAGGAGTTCGTGGAGCTGAAGGAGGAGGCGGACGAGATCGGCTACGCCGGTGTCATGTCCGGCCCCCTGGTCCGTTCCTCCTACCGCGCGGGCCGGCTGTACCAGCAGGCGATCGAGCGGCGTAGCCGAGCTGAAGCGTAGGTCGAGGGTCCGTCCGAGGAACGAGGGCGGGCACTCGGCCGCAGCGCAAGCGAGGCGGAGCGCGACCAACAACGCCGAGCGGCGTAGCCGAGCTGAAGCGTAGGTCGCCGCTCATCCCGGCCTTGACCCCAGCGGTCCGACGCGGCCCGCACCCCCGGTGACAGTCCGGGCGGTGCGGGCCGCGTCAACGTTTCATAGGTGTTTGACCAACAGGTCATCCGTTGGTAACACCGTTCAGTGACGATGGATGTACGCACAGCAGTACGACACGGCACGACAGCAGTGCGCGCAGCACGATCCACACCCTCCACGCCCCACCTTTTCCGCTTCCGAGGGGACACCGACATGCAGGCCGCGCCCGGTACCGCAGTCTTGGCGACCGCCACCCGCGCCTCTTCCGCTCTGCCTTCCACACTCTCCGTACGACCGCCATCCGTGACCGGGGCCCTGCGCGCACTGGAGGAATTGCTGATGCGCGGCGGTCAGCGCACAGCCCGCCGAAACGCCTGGACAGCGGTGCTGGAGGACCGCCGCAGGGCCAAGGACCGGCGCGAGGCACAGCACGTGCTGGAGGCCGTGGCCACCCCTGGCCCGCGAGCCACGTAAACTTCGCCGTATGGCGAGGAAGGAAACATCCGAGAACCCCGGGCGACTGAAGCAGATCGCCCTGACCTACAAGATGACCAAGAAGGTCGACTCGAAGGTCGGTCTTGTCGTCGCGGCTGTGGGCATTGTCACCTTCGGTGTACTCCTTGCCATCGGCTTCTGGATCGACCACCCGATTTACCTGGGCATCCTGGGCTTCCTGCTGGCGTTCCTCGCGATGGCGATCGTCTTCGGACGACGCGCCGAGCGCGCTGCCTTCGGGCAGATGGAAGGCCAGCCGGGAGCGGCCGCCGCGGTCCTGGAGAACATCCGGCGCGGTGGCTGGACGACCACTCCCGCGGTGGCGATGAACCGCAGCCAGGACGTCGTCCACCGGGCCGTCGGCAAGGCCGGCATCGTGCTCGTCGGCGAGGGCAACCCCAACCGGGTCAAGGCCCTGCTGGCCGCCGAGAAGAAGCGCATGGCGCGCATCGTCGCGGACGTGCCGGTGCACGACATCGTCGTGGGTGACGGCGAGGGCCAGGTGTCGCTGCAGAAGCTGCACACCACGCTGCTGAAGCTGCCGCGGGTGCTGCCCGGCGCGCAGGTGACGGCCGTGAACGACCGCCTGCGGGCACTGGGCGACCTGATGAGCAACATGCCGATCCCGAAGGGGCCGATGCCGAAGGGCACCCGGATGCCGAAGGGCCGCTGACCGAAACCGTAAGACGAAGGGGCGGGCGGGAACCGAATGGTTCCCGCCCGCCCCTTCGCCATGCGCTGTGCGTCGTCGCCCAGGCGTCGTTCGAGGATCAGATCCGGACCTGGACGGCCCGGGCGAACCGGTCGTGCAGGCCGCGCGTGTCGCGGTCCCAGACGACGGCGGGCACGACGAGCACCAGGAGCACGCTCCTCAGCAGCACCCGCGGCAGGGACAGCCGGGCGCCGTCCTCACCGATGACGCGCAGGCCCAGCAGGCGCTTGCCGGGGGTGCAGCCGACCGTACCCACGGTGAGCAGGCTGAGTACGAAGAAGATCGCCAGCGCCCAGTTGCCCGCTCGCTGCGGGTCACCGTGCGCGAGAAAGCCGTATGCGATGAGCATGGAGAGCGCCCAGTCGATGGCGAGGGCCCCGAAGCGCCGCCCGAGCGGGGCGATGGCCCCCGGCCCGCTCTCCGGCAGCCCCAGGCGCTCGCCCCGGTGGCCGAATTCGATGCCCATGTCCTCCGCTGCCGCACGGGGGCCGGAGAGCCATGATCCGATTGCTTGCCTGTTGTCCACCCATCCACGGTACTGCGACCGCATACGTTCCCCGGGGCCCGGGTCCTGCGAAAGCCACCGCGCGCACGTCGCGTGACAGGACACCGACCGCGCGGCGGTTAACCTCGGCGAAACAAATGGGTCATGCTTGGGAAATCCCGTCTCTCTAGGGTCGGCCGCAGCGCGCCATTGCGATACGGACCGCGCCACCGAAGCAATCCCCGACCGCGTTCGGCCGGGCTAGGAGGAGTTGGATGTTCCAGAACGCCGACGAGGCCAAGAAGTTCATCAAGGATGAGGACGTCAAGTTCGTCGACGTCCGATTCTGCGACCTGCCTGGCGTGATGCAGCACTTCACGATCCCGGCCGCGGTCTTCGACCCGAACGAGGAGCTGGCGTTCGACGGCTCCTCCATCCGTGGCTTCCAGGCCATTCACGAGTCGGACATGGCGCTGCGCGCGGACCTGTCCACGGCCCGGATGGACCCGTTCCGCCGCGACAAGACGCTCAACATCAACTTCTTTATCCACGACCCGATCACGGGCGAGCAGTACAGCCGCGACCCGCGCAACATCGCCAAGAAGGCCGAGGCCTACCTCGCCTCCACCGGCATCGCGGACACCGCGTACTTCGGCCCCGAGGCCGAGTTCTACGTCTTCGACAGCGTGCGCTTCAACACCGCCGCGAACGAGTCCTTCTACCACATCGACTCCGAGGCCGGCGCCTGGAACACCGGTGCGGTCGAGGACAACCGCGGTTACAAGGTCCGTTACAAGGGCGGCTACTTCCCGGCCCCGCCGGTCGACCACTTCGCCGACCTGCGCGCCGAGATCTCCCTTGAGCTGGACAAGGCCGGCCTGCAGGTCGAGCGCCAGCACCACGAGGTCGGCACGGCCGGCCAGGCGGAGATCAACTACAAGTTCAACACGCTGCTCGCCGCGGCCGACGACCTGATGCTCTTCAAGTACATCGTGAAGAACGTCGCCTGGCGCAACGGCAAGACCGCGACCTTCATGCCCAAGCCGATCTTCGGCGACAACGGCTCCGGCATGCACGTCCACCAGTCGCTGTGGTCCAACGGCGACCCGCTCTTCTACGACGAGCAGGGCTACGCGGGCCTCTCCGACACCGCCCGCTACTACATCGGCGGCATTCTCAAGCACGCCCCGTCGCTGCTGGCGTTCACCAACCCCACGGTGAACTCCTACCACCGCCTGGTGCCCGGCTTCGAGGCCCCGGTCAACCTGGTCTACTCCCAGCGCAACCGCTCCGCCGCGATGCGCATCCCGATCACGGGCTCCAACCCCAAGGCCAAGCGCGTCGAGTTCCGCGCCCCGGACCCGTCCTCGAACCCCTACCTCGCCTTCTCGGCCCTCCTCCTGGCCGGCCTCGACGGCGTCAAGAACAAGATCGAGCCCGCCGAGCCGATCGACAAGGACCTCTACGAGCTCGCCCCCGACGAGCACGCCAACGTCCCCCAGGTCCCCACCTCCCTCCCGGCGGTCCTCGAGGCCCTCGAGGCGGACAACGAGTACCTCCAGGCCGGCGGTGTCTTCACCTCCGACCTGATCGAGACCTGGATCGACTACAAGCGCACGCAGGAGATCGCCCCGATCCAGCTGCGCCCGCACCCGCACGAGTTCGAGATGTACTTCGACATCTAAGACGCGGCTTCGCGCCTGGAGCGCGGATGCCTCCGAGCCCCGTCAACGCCCATCGGGCGGTGGCGGGGCTCAGTGCTGCGCCCGGAGCGAACGAATATCTATTGCGGCAACCATAGACTTCGGGGTGCCGGTGGGGGCGAATTCGTCTTCCAACGGGTGACGTGAGGAAACTCGCCGTGCCCGGCGCCCCATCACGTGCTACTGTCGATTTCAGTTGCAGTTGTGGTTCCCAAAGACTTCAAGTGCGCTGACCGGCTTCCCATGCCGGTTAAGTGCACTTTTGTATTTCTGGTGTCTTTTCCGGACGGGGCAATCATCGCGGCGACGCAGGGGCCCGCACAGTGCGGTCCCCCGGAACTGCCCCAAGGAGATTTGACATGGCCAGTGGCACCGTGAAGTGGTTCAACGCCGAAAAGGGCTTCGGCTTCATCGAGCAGGACGGTGGCGGCGCCGACGTCTTCGCCCACTACTCGAACATCGCCACCCAGGGCTTCCGTGAGCTCCAGGAGGGCCAGAAGGTGAACTTCGACGTCACGCAGGGCCAGAAGGGCCCGCAGGCGGAGAACATCGTTCCCGCCTGATCGCCGACGCGTTCACGTGGCTGGGGCCCGCACCTTGGGGTGCGGGCCCCAGCCTCGTTGCTTTTCGTCGCTCTTTCTCGTGTGCCGAGGGACGACGTGTTGCGGGGTCGAAGCGTCCGCGGTGGCCCCGTCCGGGCGGAATACCCCGCCCGTTCGGATAATCCGCCTTTGTTCCGCCGACTTCGTTTCATCTTTTCTTCGGCTCGTTCCTGTGATTCCCCTCGCGGCCCATTCGCCGTCGAGAATTCCTCGCTACGCGCCGCATCGAGGAAGGTTCTGCATGAACGGCACAGTCCGCACGAACCATCACTCCCCCGCACTTCCGGCCGCGACCACTCCGGGACTTCCTCCCGTCGAGTCCTTCGCCGACCTGGACATGCCCCCCGTGCTGCTGGCGTCCCTCGCCGCCCAGGGCATCACCGTGCCCTTCCCGATCCAGGCCGTCACGCTGCCGAACTCACTTGCCGGCCGGGACGTGCTGGGCCGCGGGCGCACCGGATCCGGCAAGACCCTGGCCTTCGGCCTGGCCCTGCTGGCCCGCACCGCCGGGCAGCGCGCCGAGCCGCGGCAGCCGCTCGCCCTCGTCCTGGTCCCGACCCGGGAGCTGGCCCAGCAGGTCACGGACGCGCTCACCCCCTACGCCCGGTCGCTCGGGCTGCGGATGACCGCCGTCGTCGGCGGGATGCCCCTCGGCGGGCAGGCCAGGACCCTGCGCAGCGGGGTCGAGGTCGTCGTCGCGACGCCCGGACGCCTGAAGGACCTGGCCGGTCGCGGCGACTGCCGGCTGGACCGGGTGGGCATCACCGTGCTGGACGAGGCGGACCAGATGGCCGACATGGGCTTCCTGCCGACGGTCACGGAGCTGCTCGGCCAGGTGTGCGCGGACGGCCAGCGGATGCTCTTCTCGGCCACGCTCGACCGTAATGTCGACCTTCTGGTGCGCCGGTACCTGCGCGACCCGGTCGTGCACTCGGCGGACCCGGCGACGGACACCGTGACGACGATGGAGCACCACGTGCTGTACGTCCACGGCGCCGACAAGCACGCCACCACCACCGAGATCGCCGCCCGCGACGGGCGAGTGATCATGTTTCTGGACACCAAGCACGCCGTGGACCGGCTCACCTGTCATCTGCTGAACAGTGGCGTACGCGCCGCCGCCCTGCACGGCGGCAAGTCGCAGCCGCAGCGGAACCTCACGCTCGCCCAGTTCCGGGCCGGGGACATCACGGTGCTGGTGGCCACCAACGTCGCGGCGCGCGGCATCCACGTCGACAAGCTGGACCTCGTCGTCAACGTCGACCCGCCCAGCGACCACAAGGAATACCTGCACCGTGGCGGCCGCACCGCCCGTGCCGGGGAGTCCGGCAGTGTCGTCACCCTCGTCCTGCCCCACCAGCGCCGCGGCATGAGCCGGCTGATGACCGCGGCCGGCATCACCCCGCGGACCACCCGGGTCTGCTCCGGCGAGCCCGAACTGGGCCGTATCACCGGCGCCCGGGCGCCCTCCGGCGTCCCCGTCACCATCGCCGCCCCGGCCGTGGAGCGTCCCGGGCGCGGTACGTCCTCGCCGCGTGGCCGGCGCGGCCGGGCCGGCCCTGCCCGGCGCAGTCCCCCGCTCGGCGGCGCCGCCTAGGCGCGTACCCGCGCCCGCGCGTCCGACGCGCGTCGCTCCTCGCACGACCTCGCCCGATCCCCCTCGAACCACCTCGGGCCGGCAAATTCCGAGCCGGCCCACTCCTCACAACCCTGCGGAGGCACCATGCGCTGTGTTATCGCCCGTTTCCCCTTCGACCTGGTCAAGAGCGAGGTGGAGAAGTCGATGAAGGGCATCAAGCCCGAGCCCGTCACCGGGGCGTCCGTGACCATCGGCCGCCACACCTACCCCGTCAAGCAGGTGGGCGAAGTGATCACCGGACAGGACCGCCGTGACTTCACCGCCGGCGAGGTCACCCGGGCGCTGACCCGTCTCGGCTTCACGTGCCAGGCGCTCCCCGAGCCCGCCCCCGCCGCCGCGCCCACTCCGCTGGAGACGGCCACGGCCCTGTTCGGGACCCCGATGCCCGACTACCTGCCGCCCGCCGGCGATCACCACGGCGGCCAGGGCCACTGAACGCACCGGGCCCTCCTCTCCCGCCTCGCCGGGGGCGCTGGGCAGCGCCGTAAGGCACCGGTCCCGCTGGGCACGAGCCCCGTCACCGTCTTCGGACAGCGACGGGGCTCAGCGCTGTGCCGGGCGCGGCAGCCCGTAAAGGGTTGGGGCGGTGGTCTCCGGCAGGTCATCCGACGGCCATCTGCGGGTAACGGCAGCTGATTTGATGTGCGAGGCCCGTTCCGCACCAGCCCGCACAGGGTTTCACCCCACCGAGGGAGACGCAGTGCCGTTCTTGAAGAACGCCGGTTCCGCCACCCTGATCACAGCCGCGGCCGCCGCGCTCGCCGTGGCCCTACCGCAGCCGGCCGTTGCCGCGCCCGCCGCGCCGCCGCAGCTGAAGGTGCTCAGCTACAACACGTTCCTCATGAGCACGAGCCTGTACCCCAATTGGGGGCAGCAGCACCGGGCCGAGGCGATAGCAGCCGCCGGTTTCTTCCAGGGCAATGACGTCGTCGTCCTGCAGGAGGCGTTCGACAACGCCTCCTCGGATGCGCTGAAGTCCAGGGCGGCGGACCGGTATCCGTACCAGACGCCGGTCGTCGGACGGAGCAAGGACGGCTGGGACGCGACCGGGGGCAGATACTCCGCCACCACGCCGGAGGACGGCGGGGTCACCGTACTCAGCAAGTGGCCGGTCGTCCGCAAGGAGCAGGTCGTCTTCAACGACGCGTGCGGCGCCGACTGGTGGTCCAACAAGGGCTTCGCGTACGTCGTGCTGAACGTGGGCGGCACCAAGGTGCACGTCGTGGGGACGCACCTGCAGTCGACCGACGGCGGGTGCAAGGCGGGCGAGGCCGCGGCGGACCGCTCCCGGCAGCTCCGGCAGATCGACGCCTTCCTCGACGCGAAGAACATTCCGGCGGACGAGCAGGTCATGCTCGCCGGGGACCTGAACGTGGACTCCCGCAGCGCCGAGTACCGCTCGATGCTGGCCGACGGCGACCTCGCTCCGGCGGACATCCGCACCGGGCACCCCTACTCCTTCGACACGAAGGAGAACTCGGTGGCGGCCTACCGCTACCCGTCCGACGCACGCGAGGACCTGGACTACGTGCTCCACCGCAAGGGACACGCACGGCCGCAGGGCTGGAACAACACGGTCGTCAACGAGCGGTCCGCGCCGTGGACGGTCTCCAGTTGGGGCAAGGAGTACACGTACACCGACCTCTCCGACCACTATCCGGTGATCGCCGGCACCGGCTGACCGGCACCGGCCGGTTGTCAGTGGTGGGTGCCACGATGTTCCTCGTCGGGCCGCCGGTCACGGGCGGCCCACGGAACGAGGGGGAAATCGTGCTGCCCACCACCGGCGAGAACGCCACCGACGAGAACGCCGCCGCCCTGGACGCCCGGCTGCTGGAGGAGGCCGAGGAGCACGCCCGGGCGCTGATCCGGCGCGGTTCGGGCTCCGCCCGGCAGGTGGCGGAGCAGGTGTCCGACTACTTCTACGCCGACGGCGGCACCCCTCTCTCCCTGGCGGCCGCGGGAGACATCGTCGGCAGGCTCTGGCGCGAGCGCCTGGCCGAGCAGGAGACGTGGCCGGAGGTGACGGACGCCGACCGGCTGGCGGCGGCCTTCGCGGCCCTGGACGCCGGCGGCATCACGGCCCGGATGGACTTCACCTGCTGCGGTACCTGCGGAACAGCGGAGATCCGCGGCGAGGCCGCCGACGAGGACCACGGCTATGTCTTCTTCGACCACCAGGACGCCGAGGCGGCGGCCGACGGCCACGGTCTGTGGCTGAGGTACGGCGCCCACGGCGAGGATGCGGACGGCAGCCTCACCGTGGCGGTCGGGCAGTCGGTGGTGGCCGCCCTCGCGGAGGCCGGTCTCGGCGCCGCGTGGGACGGCGATCCCAGCAGGGCGATAAGCGTCGACCGGCTGGACTGGCGCCGACGGCTGGCCCCGCTGCCGGGCTGAGACGGACGAACAGCGGGACGAACCGTGCTGCCGAGCCGGGGCGGGGCGGGGGCGGGGCGGAGCGGAGGCAGGCCGGGGGCGGGCCGGACGGGCCGGGGGCGGGTCGGCGCCGGAGTGGAGGCATTCTGCGGGCCGGTCAAGGGCATTCCGCGCCAAAGGCCGGTATCAACTGCGCGAACTGATCTGCTGCCCCGTCGCGGGCCATGCTTCAATAGGGGGCATGGCCAGCTACCAGAACAGCGCGACGGGTCGCAGCGACCTCGAGCCATTCTGGCCTTCCCGACAGCACCACGACTTCGACCGAGTGTGTTGTCGCGCGTCCTCCGCGCAGGCCCTCTCCTTCCGCTGACGCCCACGTCGAAGTCAGCCGCCGGCACCGGTTCCGGCCAAGCGGCCCGCGCCCTGCACGTCCTCTCGACGTACTCCGCGCGAAAGAGCTGAGCCCCATGTCGAACCTCCGCACCCTGCCCTCCTCGTCCGCCGCCCTCACGGCACCCGCCGGTCACCCCGCACACCGCCACCGACTGCGGGCCGTGTCCCCGGACGAGGTGCCTCCCGTCGCCGACCTGCTGCACCCGGGGGCGACCTGGATGCCCGCGCCGCAGCACACCCTGCCCACCCTGCCCGGACAGCCCCCGATGATCGGCTACCTGGTGCTCGTACCGGCCGATCAGCCGGCCGCACCCGGCATCACACATCCCGGCACCACGCATCCCGGCGCCGGCCTGCCCGACGCCGGGCCGCCCGCCGGCACCGAGGGCGACGCCCTGGTGAGCATCGATCCCGAGCAGCGCACCGCGCGCGTCGAGGGCCGTCCGCTGGACCTGACCTACCTGGAGTTCGAGCTGCTGGCCCACCTCGTCGCGCACCCGCACCGGGTGCACACCCGCGATCAGCTGGTGACGACCGTGTGGGGCTACGGACACGTGGGCGACGGCCGTACCGTCGACGTCCACGTCGCCCGGCTGCGCCGCAAGATGGGTGCCGAGCACCGCTCATCGATCGTCACCGTCCGCCGGGTCGGCTACAAGTACGCGCCCCCGGCCGGTTACTGAAACGTCCTGGCCGGAGAGTGGCGCCAGGAAGGCTCCCGGTCGTCGGGCGGTGAGAACCTGGGGCCATGACCGATACCTCCGAGCTCGTCACGCTCCTCGGCCTCCAACGCCACGTCGAGGGCGGCTGGTTCCGTGAGACCTGGCAGACACGGGGCACCGCCGTTCCCGAGGGGTACGGCGGTCCGCGCGCGTACGCGAGCGGCATCTACTTCCTGCTGCACCCCGGCGAGGCCTCCCGCTGGCACAAGGTGCGCTCCGACGAGCTGTGGCTGTGGCACCGCGGCGGCCCCCTGCGGATGCGGCTGGGCGGTACCGGCGCGGCCCCCGACGAGGAGGCTGCCACGGATGCCGTGCTGGGCCCTGGTGTCGAGCACGGGCAGCGGCCCCAGCTGCTGATCCCCGGCGGGGTCTGGCAGTCCGCCGAACCGGACGGTGCCGAACCGGTGTTGGTGACCTGCGTCGTCGCCCCCGGCTTCCACTACGAGGACTTCACGCTGGCGGAGGATACGTCCGCGTAGTCCTCGCCGATGTGACCTGTTCCTCGTGCGGGAGGGGCTCGTCCGGCCGCTCGGGGCCTACGACTTCGGCGCGTCCCGGCCGTGCCGGCTCGTCCCGGCCGGGGACGAGGGTGGCCACCGGGGCGGGGCAGGGACGATCATTGCCGGATGACCTCCGCCGTTGATCGCCTGCCCCGTCTCGCTCCCGTCTACGTCGGGGGCGTGCAGCTCGGCGCGTACGCCGCGCGGCGCCTGCTCACGCCGGCTGTGCGCGAGCGCCTGTTGCGCCACTGCTCCACCAATGTCGACAACTTGCAGACCGGTCGCTGGTCCACCCTGGCCAGCAGTTCGCTGGTGGTCGAGGCGCCGATGGAGCTGCCGTACGCGCTGCTGCTCCTGGCGGTGCTGGGCTATACGGAGTACGCGTACGGCGCGTGGTGGACGGTGGGCGCCTTCCTGTACGGGCACGTGGGCGCGTCTCTGGTGGTGTACGGAGGGCTGCGCGCCCTGCGCGCGGGGGCGCGCACGCGGTCCGCGATCGACGTGGGCGTCAGCTACGGCTTCAACGCCATAGCCGGCGCCCTCGCCACCGCGCTGCCTCGCGGGCCCGTGCGCACGGGGGTCTGCGGCGGGCTGCTCGCGCTGGGTGCCCGGCCCTACGTGCGCGGACGCGGGCACACGAGCTTCACGGACGCGGGACACCTGTTGGCACTGGTCCTGGGAATGGGTCTGGGACCGGCCCTGGCCCAGGGGCGGCGTCGCGGACTCGGCTACCGTTCTTCACAATAAAAGAGCAGCAAATGCGATAAACAGAACAGGCACCTAGGGAGACCGGCCCATGCCGCAGCAGTTCGATGCCTCGACGATCATCAATTTCCGCGACCTCGGCGGCATCGCGCTCGCCGGCAACTCCGCCGTCCGCCCCGGCCTGCTGCTGCGCTCCGGCCAGCTGGACCGCCTGGACCCGGAGGCCGACCCCGCCGTCGCCGCCCTCGGTATCCACACGGTCGTCGACCTGCGCACCGGGCACGAGCGCCGCGAGCGCCCCGACCGCGTCCCCGACGGCGCCCGGCTGATCGTCGCGGACGTCATGTCCGGCATGCTCGCCCAGCGGGACGGCTCCCCCGAGGACCAGGCGCCCGCCCGGCTGGAGACGATCCTCGGCAACCCGGCCGCCGCCGAGGAACACCTGGGCGGCGGCAAGGCGGAGAAGCTGATGTGCGACACCTACCGGTCGTTCGTCACCTCCGAGTCCGCCTGCCAGGCCTACCGCCTGCTGCTGACCACCCTCGCCGAGCCGGACTGCGGGCCGCTGCTCTTCCACTGCACGGCCGGCAAGGACCGCACGGGCTGGGCGGCCACCGTGATCCTCATGCTGCTCGGCGCGGACGCGGCGGCCGTCGAGCGCGAATACCTCGACGTCGTCCCGGCCGTCCGGGCGGCCTTCGCCCCGCACATCGACCGCTTCACGGCCGCCGGCGGCAACCCGGACATCGCCGGGGCCATCCTGAGCGTCCGCCCCGGCTACCTCGCGGCGGCCCTGGAGGAGATGGACCGCGCGTACGGCGGCGTCGAGGCATACGTGCGCGACGGGCTCGGCATCCCCGACGCCGCCGTCGACCGCATCCGCGCCCGCTGCATCGCCTAGCGGGCGAAGGCCGCCGCCCGAGGGCCCGGAGGGCGCCTCCACAAGGGTGAAGTGACCATCCCACCATTCATTCGTTCTATGAATGTGGAGCAGCAAGCTACAGCCCTCCGGCCCTTCGCCCCGGCCCCCGTCGACGTCGAGCAGGCCGAGGCCGCGCTCATCGAGCACTACCCGCGCCTGGTCCGGCTCGGGTATCTCGTGCTGCCGCCGGCGCTGGGCCGCCACCGCCGCGTCCTGACCGCGCACGCCCTCGTCCAGCGGGCCCTGCCGCGCAATCGTTCCGCCGCCGCGTCCGGGCCGGCCGTGCCGTCCCCCCGCGACGCCGAGGGCTGCCCCGACGACCCCGGGTACGCCTACGTACGGCAGCGGGTGCTGCGGGCTGCGCTGCGCGCGGGCCGACCGCGCGGGCGGTGGCAGCTGCCCCGGCCGGGGCAGCTGCCACCGTTGCTGCCGCAGGTGTGGGGGCTGCGCCTCTTCCCGCGCTCGGGCGGTGCCGACGAGCTCGCCCTGGACCAGGCCCTGGCCGCGCTCTCCGGGCCGGGCCGGGCCGCGTACGTCCTGCGCGAGCTGGAGCTGCCCACCGGCCGCGACGTGCGGGAGCTGCTGGCCGCCGCCGGGGTGGGCGATCCGGACGCGGCGCTGGCCGAGGCGGACCGGGTGTACGCACCGGCCGGCAGCAGGGACGCCTCATTGCTGGAGTCGGTGGAGTTCGACCCGTGCTCCCTCCAGGCCAGGCCCACCGACCTGATGCGCCGCCGCCAGCACACCCGCGCGGCCCTCGCGGCCGCCGCCGCTGCCGTCGTGTGCGGCACGCTGCTGGGGCTGCCGGGCGAGAGCTGGGGCCCCGACGGCGCGGCCGCGCCGCCCTACGCGCAGAACGCGTCGGCGCGACAGGCCCTGGACCCCGCCCGGCTGGCCATGGCCGCCGACGCCGCCTGGAAGCGCGCCGACCGCCCCGGCTTCGCCGCCTGGCCCGCGCGCGGTCCCCGTACCGGCGACCGGCAGCTGCTGCGCCGGGCGCTCGCCGTCTGGGCCCGCCCGGGGCGCTCGGTCCAGGTCACGGCGACGCCCGGCACCGCCGCCGGCCCGGCGGCCGGGCCGCCGCAGCTGCTGTACGCGGGCGAGGTCGACTCCGCGGTGGTCGTCCTGCTCTACGACGGGCTGCGCGTGGTGCGTTACGCCGAGGCCAGGAGCGGCGACACCCGGTCCGCAGCGCTGGACTTCGCGCGGACCGACGCGGCGGACACCGGCACCGCCACGGCCCTCGTGGTCAGCCGCACCGACGGCAACGTCCGCTACCTCACGGCCCCGTGGGTGGACAGCGCCGCCGTGCGCGATCTGCTGCAGCCCACCGGTGCCGCCCAGCCGCTGCACCGGGACTCCGACGGCCTCACCGATGCCGTGCCCAGCCCGGCCGCCACCAGCGACTGCCACGGCTGGACCGCCCTGCAGTTCGGCGATCATCTGGTCACCGACCTCGGCGAGCTGCTCCCGGCCCGGCTCACCGCCGGTTCCCCCACCGCCCCGCACGACGTCGACGGCGGCAAGGAGCGCGCCGGCTGGGCCCACACCGCCTGCCACCTCGCCTCCGTCCGGGGGCAGGGCGTACGGTCCGTGAACTCCTGGCAGTTCGCGACGCAGGTGCTGCCCGGGGCCGCCGGGAGCGCGGAGTGGTTCTGCACGCGCGCGGAGACCTGGCGGGGAGCGGGCAGCCGCGTGCTGGCCCAGTTCCAGGCCCCCGGTACGAGGGCGGGAGCGCCCGGCGCGGTCGTCGCCCGCGCCGAGGACTCCCCCGCGTGCGGTGCCCGTGAGCCGCACGTACTGGCGGGCGCCCTGTGGAAGTCGGCCTCCGGCAGCTGGTACGCCCTCGCGGCGGGCGGCGGCAACGTCAGCTCGGTCGCCGCGAGCGGCGGGGTGAGCGGCAGCGCGCTCGGCCCGCTCCTGGCCGTCCCCGCGAAGCCGGGCGCCCAGGCTCAGCTGACCGCCCGGCTCACGGACGGCACGAGGATCACTCCCCTGCGCTGACCGCTTCTCAGTTGCGCCGGAACACCGCGACCGTCCGGCCGGGCACCGAGAAGGTGCCCGTCCCCGCCTCGTACGAGGCGGACTTGACGACGGCGTCCGAGCCGTGTGCCTGGACCGGGTGCAGGGCGTAGCCGGTGCCTGCGAGGGCACCGACCCGCTGACTCTGCTGCTGCGGTGTGGCGTTGAGGACGACGACGAGGTCGCCGGCGCGCATGGTGATGACGCCGGGGGTCTCGTCCTTGCCGGAGAGCGGGAACGACAGCGTCTCCTGGACGGCCTGGGCGGTCGGCCGGCTGAACGCCTTCTCCGTCGTGCGGATGCGCAGCAGGTCCCGGTAGGCGGCGGACGCCGCGGTGACCGTGGGGCAGCCGGGGCGCAGCGCCGGGTCGGCCAGGAGCGGCTTGGCGTACGGCCACTTGGCGGCGTTGTCGGCGGCCGGGGGCAGGCCCCGGCCGAAGCCGTTGCCTTCGGCGCAGTCCCAGTGGATGGCGTTGAACCAGTCGCCGCTGTCGTAGGAGTTGCGGTCCAGGGACTTCGAGCGCAGCAGGTCCGTACCGGCCTGGGAGAGGGCCGGGCCCTGGGAGAGCGCGGCCGTGGCCATGGCGAGGACCTGTGCCCTGGCCCGGTCGGCGGCGGGCGTCGACGGCGGGAGCTTGTATGCGAGGGCGTCGTGGAGGGTTTCGTTGTCGTGGGCGTCCGCGTAGGACAGGGCGTCGCCGGGGGCGGCGGCGTAGCCGGCGGGTGAGCCGTTGTAGTCGACGTCGGCGCCGCGGACGCTGCGGCCGGTGGAGTCGGTGAAGCGGTAGTCGGCGAGGTTGCCGGTCAGGCCGACCTTGATGAGGTCCTGGGCGTGCAGGAGCCGGGCCCGCTGTTCGTCGCGGGTGCCGCCGGCGGGCGAGCCGTTGGGGTCGGTGAACAGGCCCGAGGCGAAGCCCTGGACGCGGGGGTCGTCGTCGAAGGGGCCGCCGCCGCGGATGGCGTCGCGGGAGCGGTCGGAGAAAGTGGCGATGCCGGTGCCGGCCATGTTCTTCTGGGTGGCCTGGACGAAGCGGGCGTCGTTCGCGGCCTCGCCGAAGTTCCAGCCCTCGCCGTAGAGGATGACGGCCTTGCCGTCGACGCCGTCCCTGGCGACGGTCAGGGCGTCGAGGGCCTTGCGGACGGCCAGGACGTTGGCCTTGGGGTGGTGGCCCATGAGGTCGAAGCGGAAGCCGTCGACCTTGTACTCCTTCGCCCAGGTGACGACGGAGTCGACGACGAGCTTGCCCATCATGGCGTGCTCGGGCGCGGTGCCCGCGCAGCAGGTGGAGGTGGCGACGCCGCCGTCGTCGAGGAGGCGGTGGTAGTAGCCGGGCACGATGCGGTCGAGGACGGATCTGTCGTCCTGCCCGGAGGCGGCGGTGTGGTTGTAGACGACGTCCATGACGGTCCGCAGCCCGGCGCCCGCCAGGCCCTGCACCATCCGCCGGAATTCGACGGTCCGGCGCGTGCCGTCCGGGTCGGAGGCGTACGAACCCTCGGGGACGGTGTAGTGCAGCGGGTCGTAGCCCCAGTTGTAGGCGTCGCGGGCGGCGGTCTTCGTCAGGCATTCCTGCTGCCGCTCGGAGTCCGCGGGCAGGGCGGCGAGGTCGCAGCCGGGGACGGCTTGGTCGGCGCGCCTTTCGGGGACGGTGGCCATGTCGAAGACGGGCAGGAGGTGGACGTAGGAGGTCCCGGCGCCGGCGAGCTCCGAGAGGTGGCGCATGCCGGCCGAGTCGCGGTCGGTGAAGGCGAGGTACTGCCCGGGGTGGCGGGAGGTGCGGTCGGCGACGGAGAAGTCGCGGACGTGCAGCTCCTGGATCTGCGCGTCGCGCAGCGGTACGGCCGTGGGCTTGCGCAGGGTCCGCCAGCCCGCGGGGGCCAGCGCCGGGTCGGTGAGGTCGGTGACCAGGCTGCGGGCGGAATCGGCGGTCAGGGCGGTGGAATACGGGTCGGTGACGTGGTTGGTGACGACCTTCTGGACGGCCGGGGCCCAGACGGTGACGGCGTAGCGGTAGGGCCTGCCGGTCCAGCCGCGGTCACCGGTCACGCTCCAGACGCCGCTGGCGGCGTCGCGGCGCATGGGGACGGTGCGGCCGTCCAGTTCCAGGGTGACGCGCTGGGCGGTGGGGGCCCACAGGGAGAGGGTGGGGCGGCCGTTGCTGAATGCCGGGCCGAGCTTCGCCCTGGTGGCGGCGGGGGCGTAGAGGTCGTCCAGGACGCCGGGTATCTGGACGCCGGTGGTGAGGCCGTCCGTCTCGGCGACGAGGCGGCCGCGGAGCGCCGTGCGCTCCTGGCCGTGGGCGTCGACGCGGAAGGCGTCGTGGGTGGCGGCCAGGCGTGGGTACTTCGCCAGGCCCCCCGGCCGGTGGGTGAGGGCGAAGCTGCCGCGGTCGTGTACGAGGTGGTGGGGGTGGGTGGGGTTGCCGAGGCTTTTGGGCCAGGCGACGGTGTGCTGGTCGAGCCACTGGACCTTGGCGTGGGCGGGGGTGGGGTGTTCGGCGGCGTGGGCAGTGCCGGTCGTTGGCATCGCCAGCCCTATCGCTGCCGCGAGTGCGGCAAGTCGTTTCACGCGGGGTCTCCTTCGGCTGAGGTCAGAACATGGTGGTGTGCCCCGGTCCCGCCCTTTCGCCGTTTCCTGGGGCCTCGCCCCAGACCCCGGACCGCGCTGACGCGCGGTGTCCTCAATCGCCGGACGGGCTGAACTCGGGGAAAGCTCACTCAGCTGCACGTACGGGCGGCCGCGTGCAGCGCCATTGCCGTGTTCGGGGCGAGCGTGGCCGCGAAGCGGCCGGACGGGTCCACCGTCACGCGGCGGCCGCTCTGGACGTCGCAGTAGTCGCCGGCCGGCAGCGACGTCTGGAAGGTGCGGCTCAGCGGGTAGGTCTCGTGGTTGATGGCCACGTAACCCTTGTCGCCCCGTCCGAAGGCGACGGCCTGGTAGCCGTTGTCCCACCAGCCGGTCACGGCCGTGCCCCGCACGGCATTGCGGAAGGCCACCATGTTTTTGATCTCGGGCCACTTGTGCTGGCACTTCCAGCCGTCCTGCCAGCACGCGGTGACGGAACCGCCGTTGGGAGGTCCGGCGTCGCGCTCGGTGAACTCGTAGCCCGAGTGGATGTCGGGTGAGCCGTACGGCCAGGCGAGCATGAAGACGTTCGCCAGGGTGTAGTCCGCGCCGTCCTTGTAAGTGAGGGTGTCGCCGCCGCGCTCGGTGTCGTGGTTGTCGACGAAGACGGACGCCTGGGAGCCGGGCAGGTAGCCCCAGCCCTCGCCGTAGTTCTTGAGGTAGGCGAGCCGCTCGTTGCCGAACACCCGCTTGAGGTCCCGTGCGTAGCGGAACTCCTGGACGTCTCCCGTGCCGGTGTACTCCTGCGGCTGTACGGCCTCTGAGGCACCGTGGATGGTCTCCTGCTTCCAGTACACGCCGGGCTTGGCGAGCCTGGCCTTGATGGCGGCGAGGTCCTCGGCGGGGATGTGCTTGGCGGCGTCGACGCGGAAGCCGTCGACGCCGAGGGAGAGCAGGTCGTCGAGGTAGCCGGCGATGCGGTTGCGGACGTGGTCCTCGCCGGTGTCCAGGTCGGCGAGTTCGACGAGTTCGCAGTCCTGGACGTTGCGGCGGTCCCGGTAGTCGCTGACGACCGTCGTGCAGTCGTCCATGTCCTGGCGCTGGTAGGTGCCGGGGTAGTCGTACTTCGTATACGAGGTCCCGCCGGTGCCGGTGCCGGAGCCCGCCGCCATGTGGTTGACGACGGCGTCGACGACGACCTTCACCCCGGCGCCGTGGCAGGCGGCGATCATGCCGGCGAAGGCCGCGCGGTCACCGAGCCGGCCGGCGATGCGGTAGCTGACGGGCTGGTACGAGGTCCACCACTGGGGGCCCTGGATGTGTTCCTGGGGCGGGGAGACCTGGACGTAGCCGTAGCCGGCGGGGCCGAGGGTGTCCTTGCACTCCTTGGCCACGGAGGCGTATTTCCACTCGAAAAGGACTGCCGTGACGTCCTTGTCGCCGGGCGTGCCCGCCCGGGCGGGGGGCGGGGAGACGACCGCGGCCGCGACGAGGGCGAGCGCGGCGGCCAGGGCTCTGCGGGCGATTGTGGGCATGGCGGTGGGGGCCATGGTCCCTCCTGAGGTGGGGGAAGGAAGCGATGCGGCCTTGAGCGGCAACGCGCCGCGCCCGTAGGGCCCCTGAGGGGTGGAAGCTTCTTGCTGCAAGCTTGCCCGCACGGCAGCAAGCGCTTGCCGGTCGTGACCGTACGAGCCCCACCTTCACCGGTCAACCCTTTGGACACGGTCCGGTTACAACCAGGAAATCTCGCGATTCCCTTCTTGCAAGGTCTTTCGCAAGAGATTGCAGCCTGTTAGCTTCCTCCTCAGCTCGGGCCGCCCTGCCCCCCAGGCGGCCTCCTGGAAGAGGAGTCCATATGCGAAGAGGCATATCGGTCGCCGCCGTCGTCGGCGTGCTGGCCCTGACCGCGACCGCGTGCGGAGGTGGCGGCGACAACGGGAGCGACGGCTCCAAGGCGGCACAGGACCCGGGCAGTGTGAGCGGGACCGTCACCTGGTGGGACACCTCGGACGCCACCAACGAGGCGCCCGCGTTCAAGAAGCTGGTCGCGGCCTTCGAGGCGAAGCACCCGAAGATCAAGGTCGAGTACGTCAACGTCCCCTTCGACCAGGCGCAGCAGAAGTTCAAGACCGCCGCCTCCACCGGCAAGGGCGCCCCCGACGTGCTGCGCTCCGATGTGGGCTGGACCCCCGGCTTCGCGCAGCTCGGCTACCTCAAGGACCTCACGGGCACCCCGGCCCTCGACAAGTCGGACGACTTCCTCGAAGGCCCGCTGAAGAACGCGGCGTACCAGGGCAAGACGTACGGCGTCCCGCAGGTCACCGACACCCTCGGGCTCCTCTACAACAAGGAGCTGTTCCAGAAGGCCGGCATCGACAAGCCGCCGGCCAGCTGGCAGGAGGTCAAGGAGGCCGCCGGGAAGATCAAGGACAAGACGGGCGCCGCCGGCATCGGGCTGAGCCCCGACAGTTACTACTCGCTGCCCTTCCTCTACGGCGAGAACAGCGACCTGGTCGACGCCGGCAAGAAGAAGATCACGATCGCCGACGCCGCCTCGCGCAAGGGCATCGAGACCGCCGTCGACCTCGTCAAGTCCGGTGCGGCGCCCAAGCCGGCGGGCACGGACGGGTACAACGTCCTCAAGACGGACTTCAAGAACGGCAAGCTGGCGATGCTGATCGACGGTCCCTGGGCGACCAAGGAGATCTTCGGCGGCGACGCCTACACGTCGCGCGACAACCTGGGCATCGCACCCGTCCCCGCCGGCTCCACCGGCACTGCGGGCGCGCCCGTCGGCGGCCACAACCTCGTGGTCTACGCGGGTTCGAAGAACTTCGACGCCTCCTACCTCTTCACGCGCTTCATGACCGAGGCCGCGCAGCAGGAGAGCGTCGCCACCGCCATCGGCGTGCTGCCGACCCGCAAGTCGGCCTACACCAAGGACGTGCTGTCCGACCCGGTGCGCAGCGCCTACTACCACGCGCTGGACAAGGCCCACCCACGGCCGCCGATCCCGCAGGGCGGTGACCTGTTCACCGACTGGCTTCAGCACTACACCAAGATCCTCACGCTGAAGGAGGACCCGAAGGAGGGTATGGACGCCACGGCCAAGGCCTGGCAGTCCGCGCTCCTCAAGGACTACGGCATCGAGGAGTAGGACCTCATGTCCACAGTCGTCACCCGGGTCAGGCGCTCCTTCGACACCCACTGGTATGCGTGGGCGATGGTGCTGCCGGTGGTCGTGGTCCTGGCCGTGCTCGTCGGCTATCCGCTGGGCAGGGGCATCTACCTGTCCTTCACCGATGCCAACGAGGCGAACGTCGGCCGGACCATCGGCGTCAACCACATCGCCTCGACCTACCAGTTCGTCGGCCTCGACAATTACTGGAAGGTGCTCTCCGGCCAGGAGGGCCACTTCTACTCCCGCCTGACCTGGACCGTCCTGTGGACCGCGTCCTGCGTCGTCCTGCACTACACCATCGGCCTGGGCCTGGCGCTGCTGCTCAACCGCCAGGTGCGGTTCCGGGCGCTGTACCGGGTGCTGCTGATCCTGCCGTGGGCGGTGCCTGCGTTCGTCGCCACGTTCTCCTGGCGGCTGATGTTCAACGAGAAGTACGGCGTCCTCAACGCCTTCCTGACCGGCCTGGGCATGGACCCCGTGGACTGGCTGGGCGACAGCACCCTGCAGAAGGTCTCCGCCGTCGCGGTCAACGTGTGGCTGGGCGTGCCGTTCATGATGGTGGCCATCCTCGGCGGCCTGCAGTCGATACCGGCCGAGCTGCACGAGGCGGCGGAGATGGACGGGGCCTCGCCCTGGCAGCGGTTCCGGCACGTGACGCTGCCGGGGCTGCGGCCGGTGAGCGGGACGGTGATCCTGCTGGGCGTCATCTGGACGTTCAACATGTTCCAGGTCATCTACCTGCTGATCGGGCAGGGGGCGAGCTCGGAGAGCGAGATCCTGGTGACGTACTCCTACCGGCTCGCCTTCCAGGGCGTACGCGACTACGCGGGCTCGGCGACGTACGGCATCCTCATCCTCTCGCTGCTGCTGGTCTTCGCCGTCTCCTACCGCCGGATGCTCGCCCGACAGGAGGCCACGACGCGATGAGCAGCACCCTCAAGCCGCGCGAGCGCGGGCAGCGCTCGCGCGCGGCCTCCGTCGCCCTGCACACGGCGCTGATCGGCGCCTCCGCCATCTCCCTGTTCCCCGTCCTGTTCATCGTCTTCGTCTCCCTGCGGGGGCGGGACGGCTGGCAGGAGCCCACCCGCTTCGTCGGGTTCGGCTTCTCGAACTACACGCACATCCTGAGCGAGACCAAGTTCCTGACCTGGTTCGGCAACTCGGTGATCGTGGCGCTGGGCGCGACCGTGCTGGGCGTGCTCATCGCGGCGACCGCCGGGTACGCCGTGTCACGGATGCGCTTCCCCGGGCACCGGCCGCTGATGTGGACGTTCCTGGTGGTGCAGATGTTCCCGATGGCGGTGCTGATCGTGCCGCTGTACAACATCCTCGGGCAGCTGGGACTGCTGGACTCCTACGCGGGGCTGATCGTCACCTACTGCTCGGTGTCGGTGCCGTTCTGCGCGTGGATGCTCAAGGGCTACTTCGACTCGATCCCGGCCGAGATCGACGAGGCGGGCCGGGTGGACGGGCTGACGCCGTTCGGCACGTTCTGGCGGCTGATCGTGCCGCTGGCCCGGCCGGGGCTGGCCGTCACCGGCTTCTACTCCTTCGTCACGGCCTGGGGCGAGGTCGCCTTCGCCAGCCAGTTCATGAGCAGCGAGGAGCACTACACCCTGGCCGTGGGCCTGCAGACCTTCGTCGGCCAGCAGAAGGCCGAGTGGGGGCTGATGACGGCGGCGGCCGTGCTCATCACGATCCCGGCCGGCCTGGTCTTCTTCATCGCCCAGCGGCACCTGGTCGCCGGCCTGACCGCGGGCGGCACCAAGGGCTGACCTTGAGCCGCCGGCGTCGTTGAGCCCCACACACGCACCGCCCCGTCCTACGAGACTACGAGCCGATAGGAAGTACATGACCCAGGATCTCGCGCCCTCCGTCCGCCCGGCCGCCGAAGCCTGCGCCGTGCGAGCCGACGGCTGGTGGCGCAGCGCCGTCATCTACCAGGTGTACGTGCGCTCGTTCGCCGACAGCGACGGCGACGGCATCGGCGACCTGCGCGGGATCCGCGAGCGGCTGCCGTACCTGGCGGGCCTGGGTGTGAACGCGGTGTGGCTCACCCCGTTCTACGCCTCGCCGCAGGCGGACGGCGGTTACGACGTGGCGGACTACCGGGCCGTGGACCCGCTGTTCGGGCAGCTGTCGGACGCGGACGACCTGGTGCGCGAGGCACACCGGCTGGGCCTGCGGGTGATCGTGGACATCGTGCCCAATCACACCTCGGACCAGCACGCGTGGTTCAGGGCCGCGCTCGCGGACCGCTCCGGGGGGACGGCCCGCGAGCGCTATCACTTCCGCCCCGGCAAGGGGGCACAGGGCGAACTGCCGCCGAACGACTGGGAGTCCGTCTTCGGCGGCCCGGCCTGGACGCGCACGACCGGCGCGGACGGCACCCCCGGCGAGTGGTACCTGCACCTGTTCGCGCCCGAGCAGCCCGACCTCAACTGGGACAACGCGGAGGTCCGGGCGGAGTTCGAGTCGGTGCTGCGGTTCTGGCTGGACCTGGGCGTGGACGGCTTCCGCATCGACGTGGCGCACGGCATGGTCAAGGCCGAGGGGCTGCCGGACATCGGGCTGAGCGAGCAGGCCAAGCTGATCGGCGCGCAGGTGCTGCCGTTCTTCGACCAGGACGGCGTGCACGAGATCCACCGCTCCTGGCGGCGGCTGCTGGACTCCTACGAGGGGCAGCGGATCGGGGTGGCGGAGGCGTGGGCGCCGACGTCCGAGCGGCTCGCCCTGTACGTGCGCCCCGACGAGCTGCACCAGGCGTTCAACTTCCAGTTCCTGACCTGCGACTGGGGAGCGGGGCCGATGCGGGAGGTCATCGACGGGTCGCTGGCGGCGACGCTGTCGGTGGGGGCGCCCACGACGTGGGTGCTGTCCAACCACGACGTGGTACGGCACGCCACCCGCTACGGCGGCGGCGACGCGGAACTCGGCCTGCGCCGGGCCCGTGCCGCGGCGCTGCTGATGCTGGCGCTGCCCGGCTCGGCCTACGTCTACCAGGGCGAGGAGCTGGGGCTGCCGGAGGTCGTGGACCTTCCCGACGGGGTGCGCCAGGACCCGGCGTTCTTCCGCGGCGACGGCCAGGACGGCACGCGGGACGGCTGCCGGGTGCCGCTGCCGTGGTCGGGCGAATCGGCCCCGTACGGCTTCGGGCCGGGCGGCAGCTGGCTGCCGCAGCCCGAGGCGTGGCGGGGGCTGTCGGTTCAGGCGCAGTCCGGCGACCCACGCTCGACGCTGGAGCTGTACCGCTCGGCACTGGCGCTGCGGGGCGAGCTGCCGGGGCTGGGCGACGGCGAAATGACGTGGCTGGACGCGCCGGAGGGCGTGCTGGCGTTCTCCCGGCCGGGCTTCGTGTGCACCTTCAACACGCTCGGTGACGAGGTGGCGCTCCCTGTCCCGGGCCGTCCGCTCCTGGCGACCGCGGCCCTGGAATTCGCCGGTGGAACGGTCCGGATTCCTTCGGATACATGCGTGTGGTGGGCAGTCTGAGATGCGACCGGTACAGTCACCTCCTGTGACCGCCCGGCTTGCCGATATCGCAGCTCAGGCGGGTGTCAGCGAAGCAACCGTCAGCCGCGTCCTCAATGGAAAGCCGGGGGTCGCCGCCACCACCCGTCAGTCGGTGCTGGCCGCGCTCGACGTCCTGGGCTACGAACGGCCGGTCCGACTGCGGCAGCGCAGCGCGGGCCTGGTCGGACTGATCACCCCCGAGCTGGACAACCCCATATTCCCGGCCTTCGCCCAGGTGATAGGGCAGGCGCTCACCCGGCAGGGGTACACCCCCGTCCTCGCCACCCAGACGCCGGGCGGCTCCACGGAGGACGAGCTGACGGAGATGCTGGTCGACCGGGGCGTCGCAGGCATCCTCTTCGTCTCCGGACTGCACGCCGACACCTCGGCGGACACCCAGCGTTACGAGCGGCTGCGCGCCCAGGGCGTGCCGTTCGTGCTGATCAACGGCTTCTCCTCGAAGGTGCAGGCGCCCTTCGTCTCGCCCGACGACCGGGCGGCCATGGGCCTGGCCGTCACCCATTTGGCCGCACTGGGCCACCGGCGGATCGGGCTGGCCCTGGGGCCCAGGCGGTACGTCCCGGTGCAGCGGAAGATCGAGGGCTTCCTGCTCGGCATGAAGGAGCAGCTCGGGGTGGCGGGTCCGGAGGCCGAGCAGCTGATACAGCACTCGCTGTTCACCCTTGAGGGTGGTCAGGCGGCGGCCTCCGCGCTCATCGCGCGGGGCTGCACTGCGGTGGTGTGCGCGAGCGACATGATGGCGCTGGGGGCGATCCGGGCGGCGCGTCAGAGCGGCCTCGAAGTACCGCGCGACGTCTCGGTGGTGGGCTTCGACGACTCGCCTCTCATCGCGTTCACCGATCCGCCGCTGACGACGATCCGGCAGCCCGTGCAGTCGATGGGGCAGGCCGCGGTGGGTGCGCTGCTGGAGGAGATCGGCGGTACTCCGGCGCCGCACAGCGAGTTCGTCTTCCTGCCCGAACTCGTGGTGCGCGGATCGACGGCGTCCGCTCCGGGAGCGCGCACGCGGGCACCTGCCGGTGCTCCCGGGACCGGGGAGATACAGACCGGAAGCGGCTGAGACCAGACCTGGGGATGATCTGCCGCCGAGCGCTTTCTGGCAGACTCTTTCCCTATGGGTGAAGCGACAGTAAGGACCCTGGAAGGCCGGACGGCCGCTCCGCCACCCACCGAGGATCGCGCGGCGGCGTCGGCGGACAGCGGCTCGGCGCGAAGTCCACGGCGCGTTCCGCGGCGTCCTCGCCTGTGGTTCGAGGTGCTGCTGATCGCGGTCAGTTACTGGACGTATTCCCTCGTCCGCAATGCCGTGCCCGAGCAGAAGGCGGCGGCGCTGCGCAACGCCGACTGGGTCTGGCAGGCCGAGCGGACGTTGCACATCGCCGTCGAGCACACCGTCAACCAGGCCGTGAATTCGGTGACCTGGCTGGTGGTGGGCATGAACTACTACTACGCGACCTTGCATTTCGTGCTGACGATCGGCGTGCTGGTCTGGCTGTACCGCTGGCATCCGGGTCGTTACGCCGCGGCCCGGCTGGCGCTCTTCGCCACGACGGCCGTGGCATTGCTCGGTTACTACCTGTACCCACTGGCGCCACCGCGGCTGATGGACGGCATCGGTTTCGTCGACACGGTCGTGGTGCACCACACGTGGGGCTCGATGGCCTCGGGAAACCTGGCCAACGTCTCGAACCAGTACGCGGCGATGCCGTCGATGCACATCGGCTGGTCGACGTGGTGCGGGCTGACCATCGCCATGCTGGCGCGGCCGGTGTGGGCGAAGGTGCTGGGGGCGCTGTACCCGGTCCTGACGCTGGTCGTGATCGTGTCGACGGCCAACCACTTCTGGCTGGACGCGGTGGGCGGCGTGCTGTGCCTGGGCTTCGGCTCCGCCCTGTCCTACGCCTGGTTCGGGGCGTTTCCCTGCCGGCTCGCCCGCCATGTGGCGCTCCAGGGCGCATAGCGCGATGCTGGAGACGGCTCCCGCCGCTCAGGCGCCGTAGAACAGCTCCTCGACCACGGCCCGGGCCCGCCGCGTGACACGGCGGTAGTCGTCGAGCATGTCCCCGACGTGGCCCGGTCCGTAGCCGAGGTAGCGGCCGACGGCGGCCAGCTCGCGGGCGTCGCCCGGGAAGGTGTCCCCGGCGCGGCCGCGGACCAGCATCACGGCGTTGCGCACGCTGGTCGCGAGGACCCATGCCTCGTCCAGGATGCGGGCGTCCTCGGTGGGGATCAGGCCGGCGGCGCAGGCCGCGGCGAGCGCCTCGCGGGTGCGGGTGGTGCGCAGCCCGGGTTCGGCCCAGCCGTGGCGCATCTGCAGCAGCTGGACGGTCCATTCGACGTCCGACAGGCCGCCGCGCCCGAGCTTGGTGTGGGTGGTCGGGTCGGCGCCGCGGGGCAGCCGCTCGGACTCCATGCGGGCCTTGAGGCGGCGGATCTCGCGCACCGCGTCCTCCCCCAGGCCCTCGGCGGGGTAGCGCAACGGGTCGGCCAGTTCGATGAAGCGCCGGCCCAGGTCCGCGTCGCCCGCGACCGGCTCGGCCCGCAGCAGGGCCTGGCTCTCCCACACCAGCGACCAGCGCCGGTAGTAGGCGGCGTAGGAGGCGAGGCTGCGCACGATGGGCCCGGACTTGCCCTCGGGGCGCAGGTCGGCGTCGACGAGCAGCGGCGGGTCGGTGGTGGGCAGCTGCAGCAGCCGGCGCATCTCGCCCGCGACGGCGAACGCGGCCTTGGCGGCGTCCTCGTCGGATACGCCGTCGCGCGGCTCGTGGACGAAGAGGACGTCTGCGTCGGAGCCGTAGCCCTGTTCGTGGCCGCCGAAGCGGCCCATGCCGATGACCGCGAACCGGGTGGGCAGGGTGTCACCCCACTCGCCCCGTACGGCCGCGCGCAGGGCACCGGCGATGGCGGCGGCGTTGAGGTCGGAGACGGCGTCGCCGGCGGTGCGGGTGCGGTCCCCGGGGTCGCTGCCGGCCGTCTCGGCGTGGCCGCGGGAGCCGGTGCCGCGCTCGCCGTTGGCGTGGGCGCCGTCACGGGCGTGCCCGTAGGCCCCGATGATGTCGGCGGCGGCGGTGCGGAACAGCTCGCGGCGGCGCACGCCGCGTACGGCGACGATGGCCGCTTCGGCGTTGTCGGCGCGGCCCACGGCGGCCAGCACCTCCTGTTCGAGGGCTTCGCGGCCGCGCGGGCGCAGGCCGCCGGGGTCGCCGAGCAGGGCGACGGCCTCGGGGGCGCGCAGCAGCAGGTCGGGGGCGAGGCGTCCGGCGGACAGTACCCGGGCGAGGTTCTCGGCGGCGGCGCCCTCGTCGCGCAGCAGGCGCAGGTACCAGGGGGTCCTGCCGAGGGCGTCGGAGACCTTGTGGAAGTTGAGCAGGCCGGCGTCGGGGTCGGCGGAGTCGGCGAACCAGCCGAGCAGGACGGGCAGCAGGGTGCGCTGGATGGCCGCCTTGCGGGTGACGCCGGAGGCGAGGGCCTCCAGGTGGCGCAGGGCGGCCGCGGGGTCGGCGTAGCCGAGGGCCTTCAGGCGCTGGCCCGCCGCCTTGGGGCTGAGCCGGATCTCGCCGGGCTCCAGCTGGGCGACGGCGTCCAGCAGCGGGCGGTAGAAGAGCTTCTCGTGCAGCCGCCGCACCTCGCGGGCGTGCAGCTTCCACTGCCTGCCGAGCTCGGCCACGGGCTCCTTGCCGCCGGGCCACTGGTAGGTGCGGGCCAGCGAGCGGCCGAGGCGGCGCAGGTCGGCGTCGGCCTCGGGCACGAGGTGGGTGCGGCGCAGCCGGTGCAGCTGGATGTGGTGTTCCATGGCGCGCAGGAAGCGGTACGCGGCGTCGAGGGCCGCCGCGTCGGCCCGGCCGACGTAGCCGCCCGCGGCGAGGGCGGCCAGTGCGTCGAGGGTGCCGCCGACGCGCAGAGTGGCGTCGCTGCGGCCGTGCACCAACTGCAGCAGCTGGACGGCGAATTCGACGTCGCGCAGGCCGCCGGGGCCGAGCTTGAGCTCGCGGTCGACCTGGGTGGCGGGGATGGAGGCGATGACGCGGCGGCGCATCTGCTGGACGTCGGCGACGAAGTTCTCGCGCTCGGCGGCCTGCCAGACCAGGGGGGAGACGGCGTCCACGTAGCTGTGCCCGAGGGCGAGGTCGCCGGCGACGGGCCGGGCCTTGAGGAGGGCCTGGAACTCCCAGGTCTTCGCCCAGCGCTGGTAGTAGGCGAGGTGGCTGCTCAGGGTGCGGACCAGGGGGCCGTTGCGGCCCTCGGGGCGCAGATTGGCGTCGACGGGCCAGATGGTGCCCTCGGGGGTGACGTCCGAGCAGACCCGCATCATCCGGGACGCGAGCCGGGTCGCGGCCTGCAGGGCGGGCCCCTCGGGCGTGCCGTCCCGGGCCTCGGCCACGAAGATCACGTCGACGTCGGAGACGTAATTGAGTTCCTGGCCGCCGCACTTGCCCATGCCGATGACGGCGAGCCGGCAGGCGGCGGCGTCCGCCGGCTGCTCCTGGGCGGCGATGTCCAGCGCCGCGCGGAGCGTGGCGGTGGCCAGGTCGGCCAGTTCGGCGGCGGCCTGGGCGACATCGGTGGTGCCGCTGACGTCGCGGGCGGCTATGGCCAGCAGGCAGCGGCGGTAGGCGGCGCGCAGTGCGTCGGGTGGCGTGAGCCCGGCGTCGCGCCCGGCCCGGACGCCCGCGGCGAGGGCGCGCTCGAACTCCGGTGTGCCGGGGTGCAGATCGGCCGATTCGAAGCTGTCCAGGGCGTGCCAGTCGGCGGGGTGGCGGGCGAGGTGGTCGCCGAGCGCCTCGGACGCGCCGAGCACGCCCAGCAGCCGGTCGCGCAGCGGCTTGGCGGTGACCAGGGTGCCCAGCAGGGCCCGCCGCTCCCCGTCGTCGCCCTGCGCCTCCACCAGCCGTACGAGCCCGCGCAGTGCGAGGTCGGGGTCGGCGGTGGCGCCGAGCGCGTCGAGGAGCACGGGGTCGGACCCGGCGGCCGCCAGAGGGGGGTCCTCCAGCAGCCGCCCGGCGGCCGCCGGCTCGGTGAAGCCGTAGCGCAGCAGCCGGGTGTAGGTGCTGCTGCGGCGCCCCTCGGGCACGGTCATCGGACTCTCCTCGGGGCGGGGCCGGACCACTTCGGGTACGGGTCAGAGCACCGGCAGCATCTTGCGCAGCTCGAAGGCGGTGACTTCCGAGCGGTATTCCTCCCACTCCTGCTTCTTGTTGCGCAGGAAGAAGTCGAAGACGTGCTCGCCGAGGGTCTCGGCGACGAGCTCGCTGCGCTCCATGAGCTCGATGGCCTCGCCGAGGTTCTGCGGCAGCGGCTCGATGCCCATGGCGCGGCGCTCGGCGTCGGAGAGCGCCCACACGTCGTCGTCGGCGCCGGCGGGGAGCTCGTACCCCTCCTCGATGCCCTTGAGGCCGGCGGCCAGCAGGACCGCGTAGGTCAGGTAGGGGTTGGCGCCGGAGTCGATGGAGCGGACCTCGACGCGGGCCGAGCCGGTCTTGCCGGGCTTGTACATCGGCACGCGGATGAGCGCGGAGCGGTTGTTGTGGCCCCAGCAGATGTACGAGGGGGCCTCGCCGCCCGCGCCGGCGCTGCGGGCCGAGCCGCCCCAGATGCGCTTGTAGGAATTGACCCACTGGTTGGTCACAGCCGAGATCTCGGCGGCGTGCTTGAGCAGGCCCGCGATGAAGGACCGGCCGACCTTGGAGAGCTGGTACTCCGCGCCGGACTCGTAGAAGGCGTTGCGGTCGCCCTCGAAGAGGGAGAGGTGGGTGTGCATGCCGGAGCCGGGGAACTCCGAGAACGGCTTGGGCATGAACGTGGCCTGCACGCCCTGCTCCAGCGCCACCTGCTTCATCACCAGCCGGAACGTCATGACGTTGTCGGCGGTGGAGAGCGCGTCGGCGTAGCGCAGGTCGATCTCCTGCTGGCCGGGGGCGCCCTCGTGGTGGCTGAACTCCACCGAGATGCCCATGGATTCGAGCATGGTGATGGCCTGGCGGCGGAAGTCCATGCCCACGTTCTGCGGGGTGTGGTCGAAGTAGCCGGAGGAGTCGGCGGGCACCGGGCGGGTGCCGTCGACCGGCTTGTCCTTGAGCAGGAAGAACTCGATCTCGGGGTGGGTGTAGAAGGTGAACCCGAGGTCGGAGGTCCTGGCGAGGATGCGCTTGAGGACGTAGCGCGGGTCGGCGTAGGACGGCGAGCCGTCCGGCATGAGGATGTCGCAGAACATCCGGGCGGTGCCGGGAGCCTCGGCGCGCCAGGGCAGGATCTGGAAGGTGCCCGGATCCGGCTTGGCGATCATGTCGGACTCGTAGACCCGGGCGAAGCCCTCGATCGCGGAGCCGTCGAAGCCGATGCCCTCGTCGAAGGCCTGCTCAAGCTCGGCCGGGGCGACGGCCACGGACTTCAGATAGCCGAGGACATCGGTGAACCACAGCCGTACGAACCGGATGTCGCGCTCTTCGAGAGTGCGGAGCACGAACTCCTGCTGCTTATCCATAACTGTCATCCTCGCTGGTCAGGCCGTCCGCTCCCAAGCAGCGGGCCGCATCGGGGGCACATGAGCATCCCACCACACGGTTTCGGCGGCGTTGCCTGCGCACGTCCGAACATCTCGCGCCATGTGCGTGTACCCCCTCTTACGCGTCTGCGCCCATACTGCCTGCTGGGCTCGTGACCCATGCACCCCATTGTGGGGCACCGCCCAGATCTTGGTCGACTCCCTCCCGCGCGAAGGGGACGGGGAGGGCGCGGGGAAGGCCGGTTACGCGGGGGCCTTCAGCAGCTGCCACTCGTGCGCGGGGGCGCCGTTCGCGGGGAGGACCATCGTGATGCCGTAGGAGCCGTCGCCGGACTTGCGGCCCACGTGGACGGCGAGCTTGTCGGCGGTGGAGTGGCGGTGGCTCATCAGGGCACGGCCGGTCCAGTTCCAGCGCTGGGTGCGGTCCGCGGGGGTGGCGAGCCGCCGCAGGACGGGGCTGTGGCCGGCCGGGCCGAGGAGGAGGGTGAGCACGCGCGGCACGTGCTCGCCGGCGTCGGCGGCGAGGGTGACCACCCCGGTAGCGGTGTCGATGTGCCAGGCGTAGTGGTGCTCGGTGACCGTGCCGCGGTCCCGGACGTCGACGAAGCCCTCGGTGGCATGGCCGCACAGGACGTAACGGGGGTCCGCCTTCCACTGGACGGCGTACTTCACGCCCTGCTCGATCTCGCCGCCGAACGGGGTGTAGTGGTGCTGCGTGCTCACGTGGGTGCTCCTCGCCTGCGAAACGACCCGCCCCCTTCCGCTGCTCACACTGGCGCACCCGCACACCGCGCACCCACCGGCCGCGGCCAAGCGGGTGGCGGCACGCGGGCGGGCGGGCCGTTCGGCGTCAGACCCGGACGAACGGAGTGGCGAGCACCGCCGCGGCGATGGCCTGCGGCCGGTCGTACATCAGCAGATGGCCCGCGGGGGCGACCGCCTCGAAGCGGGCGTCGAGGCGGTCGGCGAGGGCGCGCTGGCGCTGGAGCCAGCGCCGCTCCAGCCAGGAACCGGTGCCCGGGGAGGCGGCGAGGACGGTGACGGGGGCGGGCGGCAGGCCGTGGTGGGTGCGCAGCTCCTCGAGCTCGGCGGCCACGTCGCGGTAGCGGGTGTTCTCCATGAGGATGGCGCGCACCACGCGCCCGGTGCCGTAGGTGCGGCGCACCAGGTCCGCGGGGGCGGGGTCGTGGCGCTTGACGGAGGCGGAGCGGACGGAGAACCGGCGCAGGGCGGGGCCCAGCGCGCGGGGCAGCCCGGCCGTGGCGAAGGCCAGGCCCCGCACATGGGCGGCGGCGGTGCGCAGCTCGCGGCCGGGCACGGCGCGGGCGTTCTCCTCCACGCTGCCGTCGACCAGGACGAGCCCGGCCGTGCGCTCGGGGTGGAGCCGGGCGAACGCCTCGGCGTGGAACCCGGCGAGGGAGTGCCCGACGACCGTCGCCGGGCCGGTCAGGCCGAGCGCGTCGAGGACGCCCGCTATGCGGGCGGCCTCGGCGGCGGCGGTGGGCGGTTCGGCGGGCGGGGCGCTGAAGCCCAGTCCGGGGCGGTCGAAGCGGACCACCGTGCGGTGGGGCGTGAGCAGCGGTACGACCGGCTCCCAGTCGAACCACCCCATGCCGAGCCCCGCGCTGAGCACGCACACGGGCCCGGAGCCCTCGCGTACGACGTGCAGTGCGATGCCGCCCACCCGCAGCATCCGCCCCGGTGGCCGTTCCGTACCGCTCATGCGGGTCCCCCTTCGGTCCGTCCCCCACCCGGAGGGCACGGACAAGCTACTCGACGGTGCCCGCCTGCCGGTGCCCGGCCGCCACCCAGTGCGGCTTGCGGAACTTCAGGAAGGCCAGCGGTGCGAGGAGGCCGAGGGTCAGCAGGCCGCCGCCGACCATCGAGACGTAGCGCCAGAGAGGGCCGCCGCCGAACTGGTCCGGCGGTACGAAGCCGATGCACATGGCCCCGGCCGAGGCCGCGAAGCCGATGCCGGCGACGAGGTGCACGGCCGGCACCCGGAAGCCGCGCGGCTGGTCGGGCCGGGTGGCGCGCAGCCGGATGACGGCGGCGAACATCAGCAGGTAGACGACGAGGTAGATCTGCGTGGTGACGACCGAGAAGATCCAGTACGCGCTGGAGACGTCGGGGATGAAGGCGTAGAGCAGGGCGATGAGCGTGGTCAGGACGCCCTGGGCGACCATGATGTTCCGCGGGACGCCGTTCTTGTTGAGCTTCTGCAGAACGGGCGGCAGATAGCCCTCCTGCCGGGAGACCATGAGCAGCCCCTTGGAGGGCCCGGCCAGCCAGGTGAGCATGCCGCCGAGGGCCGCCGCGACGAGCAGGACGCCGACGACCTTGGTCAGCCAGCCCACGTGGAAGTGGTCGAAGAAGCCCTGGAACGCCTGCATCACGCCCGCGGTGAGGCTGAGGTTCTCGCTCGGCATCACCCAGCTGATGGCCAGCGCGGGCAGGATGAAGATCAGCAGGACGAGGCCGGTGGCCGTGAACATCGAGCGCGGGTACTGCCTGCCGGGCTCGCGCAGCGCGGAGACGTGCACACCGTTCATCTCCATGCCCGCGTACGACAGGAAGTTGTTGACGATCAGCACGAGGCTGGCCAGTCCCGTCCACGGCGGGAGGAGGTGGCCGCCGTCCATGGGCGCGGCGGACGGGTTGCCCTGGGCGAGGAAGACCAGGCCGAGGACGACGAGGACGACGCCCGGTATCAGCGTGCCGACGACCAGGCCCGTGCTGGAGAGCCCGGCGACGGCCTTCGTGCCGCGCAGGGAGATCAGCACGCCCGCCCAGTAGATGACGACGATGACGATGGCGATGTAGAGGCCGTTGTCGGCGAGCGAGGGGTCGATGACGTAGGCGAAGGTGCTCGCCACGTACGCCAGCAGGCTCGGGTAGTAGGCGATCGTCATCGCGAACTGGCACCACACGGCCAGGAAGCCCAGCGGCTTGGACAGCCCCTCGCTCACCCACCGGTAGACGCCGCCGGGCCAGCCGGACGCCAGCTCGGCGGAGACGAGGGCGGTCGGCAGCAGGAACACGACGGCGGGCAGGAGGTAGAGGAAGACGGCGGCGAGCCCGTAGATGGCCATGGAGGGCGAGGGGCGCAGGTTCGCGACCGAGGCGGTCGTCATCATCGCGAGGGTCGCCCACGAGATGAACTGCGCCTGGCCGGTGCCCGGCGCGGGGGCGGCGACGGCCGTGGTGGGGGGACGTTCGTCCCGAACCTGTTCCGTGGTGGTCATGGGGAAGAGCGTCCTTCGGGCCGTGCGTCGTCAATCGTTTTCGCCCAATGATCGGGCCTTGGCACCGCTCTGTGCACATCCGGCCCATCGGTCACACCTTGAGTGCGGGGAGGGCGGATACCTGCGCATACCCGGAGGGGGTAGGCGCCCCGGGAAGGTCCGGGGCGGGTGGAGGCAGGTGACGCACGGGCGGCGAAGGGCCGGCGCCCGGCGCGGCCGGCTGCCGCCGTTCGCCGCGCCGGCGCCGGGCACGTGACCAGGCACACACCCGGGCACCCGCGCGCTCACGGCGGGTTGCCCGGTTCCGCGATGACGTCGTCCGCGGGCCGGGAGTGCGGCCGGCCCGTCGTGTCGGCACTCACACCACATTGCGTCAGTCAGACGATTAGACTGACGGCGTGGCTCAACTTCGTCTCGCCCTGAACCAGATCGACTCCCGCGTCGGCGACATCGCCGGGAACGCCGAGTCGATCGTCCACTGGACCCGGCACTCCGCCGAGCAGGGAGCCCATCTCGTGGCGTTCCCTGAGATGGCGCTGACGGGCTATCCCGTCGAGGACCTGGCGCTGCGCTCCTCCTTCGTCACGGCCAGCCGGGAGGCGCTGCGCTCCCTGGCCGCCCGCCTCCAGGCGGAGGGGCTCGGGGAGTTGCCGGTCGTCGTCGGTTACCTCGACCGCAGCGAGGAGGCGCGCCCCCGCCTGGGCCGCCCCGCCGGTGCCCCGCGCAACGCCGCCGCCGTGCTGCACCGCGGCGAGGCCGTGCTGACCTTCGCCAAGCACCACCTGCCGAACTACGGGGTCTTCGACGAGTTCCGGTACTTCGTGCCCGGCGAGACCCTGCCCGTGATCCGCGTCCATGGCGTGGACGTCGCCCTCGCCATCTGCGAGGACCTCTGGCAGGACGGCGGCCGCGTGCCCGCCGCCCGCTCCGCCGGTGCCGGGCTGCTGCTGTCCATCAACGCCTCCCCGTACGAGCGCGAGAAGGACGACACCCGGCTGGAGCTGGTGCGCAAGCGCGCCCAGGAGGCCGGCTGCACCACCGCCTACCTGGCGATGACCGGTGGCCAGGACGAGCTGGTCTTCGACGGCGACTCGATCGTCGTCGACCGCGACGGCGAGGTCGTCGCCCGGGGCCCGCAGTTCGAGGAGACCTGCCTGGTGCTCGACCTGGAGCTGCCGGACGCCCCGGACGGGGTCCCCTCCGGCGTCGTGGACGACGGCCTGCGCATCGAGCACGTGACGATCTCCGCCGAGCCCCTGCCCGGCTACGAGCCGCGGTTCGCCGGCGGGCTCGCCCCGCGCCTCGGCGACGACGAGGAGGTCTACAAGGCGCTGGTGACGGGCCTGCGGGCGTACGCCGAGAAGAATGGTTTCCGCAGCGTGCTCATCGGCCTCTCCGGGGGCATCGACTCGGCGCTCGTCGCGGCCGTCGCCTGCGACGCGGTCGGCGCGCGGAACGTGTACGGCGTGGCCATGCCCTCCCGCTACTCCTCCGACCACTCCATCAGCGACGCCGAGGAGCTCGCCCGGCGCACCGGCCTCAACTTCCGGACCGTGCCGATCGCGCCGATGTTCGACGCGTACATGGGCGCGCTGAGCCTGACCGGGCTCGCTGAGGAGAACCTCCAGTCGCGCCTGCGCGGCACGATGCTGATGGCGATCTCCAACCAGGAGGGGCACATCGTGCTCGCGCCGGGCAACAAGTCCGAGCTGGCGTGCGGCTACTCCACGCTGTACGGGGACTCCGTCGGCGCGTACGGACCGATCAAGGACGTCTACAAGACCGGCATCTTCCGCCTCGCCAACTGGCGCAACCAGGCGGCGGCCGAGCGCGGCGAGACCCCGCCCATCCCGGAGAACTCCATCACCAAGCCGCCGAGCGCCGAGCTGCGCCCCGGCCAGGTCGACACGGACTCGCTGCCGGACTACGAGGTGCTCGACCGGCTCCTGGAGCTGTACGTCGACCGCGACCGGGGCCGCGATGCCATCGTCGCGGCGGGCTTCGACCCGGCGCTGGTCACGCGCGTCCTGCGGATGGTGGACACGGCGGAGTACAAGCGCCGGCAGTACCCGCCGGGCACGAAGATCTCCGCCAAGGGCTTCGGCAAGGACCGCCGCCTGCCGATCACCAACAGCTGGCGCGAGGCCCTCTGACCCCTACCCGGGGCTCCGCCCCGGACCCCGGTCCTCGAACTCCCCCGGCTACCGCTGGCAGGTGCCCCCGGACGGGCTCGATCCGAGCCCGTCCGGCGCTTGAGGACATGGGGCACCTCACTGCCGGCCGCGCACGACCAGCCCGTCCAGCAGCCGCGCCGTGGCACCGGCCACCGCGTCGACCGCCTCGTCGAAGACCGCCTGGTTGTGCGCGGCCGGTGCGCGGAAACCCGACACCTTGCGCACGTACTGCAGGGCGGCCGCCCTGATGTCCTCCTCGCCCACTTCCGGCGTGGCCGGAGGCCTGAGCGTCTTGATGCTGCGGCACATGACTCCAGTGTGCCGCGCGCCCCGCCCCGTCGGGCAGAGGTCAGATCCTGACCCGCGCCGCGACCGGCAGGTGGTCGCTGCGCGTCGCGGGGAGCGTCCACGCCGAGAGCGGGTCCATACCGCGCACCATGATCTGGTCGATGCGCGCCATCGGCAGGCTCGCCGGCCAGCTGAAGCCGAAGCCGTCGCCCGCTGCGCCCTGCGCCGAGCGCAGCTGTGAGGTGATGGGGGCGAGCGAGCGGTCGTTCATGGTGCCGTTGAGGTCACCGAGGAGGACGACCCGCTTCTCCGGCTCCTGGGCGATGGCCCGGCCGAGCGCCTCGGCGCTGCGGTCGCGCTGCCCGGCGGTGAAGCCGGCGTTGAACTTCACCCGCACCGACGGCAGGTGCGCGACGTAGACGGCGACGGGGCCCTGCGGGGTCTTGACGGTGGCACGCAGCGCCCGCGTCCAGCCCAGGCGGATGTCGACGGGCTGGACCAGTTCGAGCGGGTACTTGCTCCAGATGCCGACCGTGCCCTGCACGGAGTGGTACTTGTGCGTGCCCGCCAGCGCCCGCTCGTACCGCGAGGCGTCGCCGAGCTCCTCCAGCGCGACGACGTCGGCGCCCGAGGCGGCCACGGCCCGGGCGGTGGCCGCGGGGTCGGGGTTGCCGGCGTTGACGTTGTGGGTGGCGACCGTGAAGTTGCCGCCCTTGCCGGACTTGTCGCTCAGCAGCCCGCCGAAGAGGTTGGCCCAGACCACCGAGGGCAGCACCAGGGCTATCAGGGCAGTCGCCGAGCGGCGCCACAGCGCCAGGCCGAGCAGCACGGGGACGAAGAGGCCCAGCCAGGGCAGGAAGGTCTCCGTGAGGCTGCCGAGGTTGCCGACCCGGTTGGGGATGTCGGCGTGCACCAGCATCAGCAGGCCGAGCAGCACGGCGAGCACCGCGACGACCAGGCCGCGCTGCCAGACGCCCCGGCCCGTCCACTGTTCCTTCCAGTTCTTCCAGGACGCCTTTTCCCGGTTCCCCTGGTTCCCCTGGTTCCCTTCGTTCCCCCGGCCCTGCCACTGGCCCAGGAAGCGCCGGGGTCCGGAGCCGGTCCGCTCCGGACCTGCTCCCTCGCGGCCCGTCTCCTCCATGTATGCCTGCGGCATCGGCTGTCCTCACTGCTCCGTGTGCTGCGTCCCCGCCACCTGACCATAGGTGATCACCGCGGCGCGGGGCTTACCGGACGCCCCTGGCGGGAGCGTCGGGGAGGAGGACGAGCGTCCGCCCTGCCGGGGTTCCTGCCCGCCGGGCCGCGGAGGGGGCTGTGACACAACGGGCACATTCGGGGCAGGTACGGCAGCGCGGTCAGCGGGCGGCGGGCCGGACCCCTTCCAGCAGGGTGTCGACGATCCGCTCCGCCAGCCCCTCGGGCAGCTCGCTCCGCTCGTGGAACAGGGCGCGGGAGAGCATCGGGCTGACGAACAGATCGGTGAGGAGCTCGGTGTCCAGGTCGGCCCGGATCTCCCCCTCGGCCATGCCGCGCCGCAGCACCGCGTCGAACGCCTCCCGCCGGGCCCGCACGACCGTGTCGTGGTACTCCGCCCACAGCCTGGGGTGCGTGCGCACCTGGGCCACCACGGTGCGCAGCACGGCGGACGAGCGCTTGGCCAGGCCGCGCCGGCGCAGGAACTCCAGCAGGGCGACGAGGTCGTCACGGGCGGAGCCGCCCGTGAGCCGGGGGCCGGCCTCCTCGTCCAGGGAGCGCAGCACGTCGAGCATCAGCGCCTCCTTGCCCGCCCAGCGCCGGTAGACGGTGGCCTTGCCCACGCCCGCCTCGCGGGCTATGCGCTCCATCGACAGCTCGGCGACGGTGACGTCCTCCTCCAGCAGCCGCAGCACGGTCTCGATGACGGCGGTGCCGACGGCGGCATCGCGCGGCCGCCCCCGGCGCCCGGCCGGCGCCCCGGGCCCGGTCATGGCGGTGGGCTCGCTCATTGCCCCGCTCCCGCCTGCTCCTTCTCCGCGCCGGGGCGGGTCCCGCCGGCGGCGGCGCGGGCCGGGATCCCGGCCGGCAGGAAGAGCACGGCGACGAGCGCCCCGAGCAGGGCGACGGCACTGGCGCCGAGGACGGTGACGTGCATGGCGTGGACGAAGGCGTCCTGGGCGGGGCCGATGAGGTCCCGGCCGGCCGGGCCGAGCCTCCCGGCGGCGGCGCGGGTGGCCTCGATGGACTCCCCGGCGGCGTGCCGGGCCTCGTCGCTCAGTCCGGGGACGCCGTCGAGCCGCCCGGAGATGCCGTCGCGGTAGGTGGTGGAGAGCACCGAGCCGAGCACGGCCACGCCGAGGGCGCCGCCGATCTGGCGGAAGGTGTTGTTCACCGCGGAGCCCGAGCCCGCCTTCTCCCGGGGCAGCGACTGCATGATCGAGACGGTGGCGGGCGGCGTGATGTGCGCCATCGCGGCGCCCTGGAAGAAGAACAGCACCTCCAGCACCCAGATCGGGGTGTGCGTGTCGAGCAGTGCGTAGCCGGCCATGGTGGCCGCCATCACCACCATGCCGCCGGTGCACACGGCACGGGCGCCGAACCGCTGGACGACGAGCCGGGCGCGTGGCGCGAAGGCCATCTGGGCCGCGGCGAGCGGCAGCATCAGCAGGCCGCTCTGCAGCGGGGTGAAGCCACGGGCGCTCTGGGTGTAGAAGACCATGAAGAAGGTGACGCCCATCAGCCCGAAGAAGACCAGTCCCAGCGAGGAGACCGCGGCGGAGAAGGCCGGATTGCGGAAGTAGCGGACGTCCATCGCGGGGTGGGTGCTGCGCCGCTCGTGCAGCACGAACAGGGCAAGGACGAGAAGGCCGCCGCCGGCGGTGCCGTAGACCTCGGGGTCGGTGAAGTCGGCGAGCTGGCCGCCCTTGATGATGCCGTAGACCAGCAGCACGAGCCCGACGACGGACAGCAGCACGCCGAGCGGGTCGAGCCGGCCGGGCCGGGGGTCCCTGGAGTCGGGCACGAGCAGCGCCATCACGGCCAGGGCGGCGACGACGATCGGAATGTTGATCAGGAAGACCGAGCCCCACCAGAACCGGCTGAGGAGGATGCCGCCGGTGATCGGCCCTATGGCGATGGCGAGCCCGACCGCCCCGGCCCAGATGCCGATGGCCTTGGGCTGCTCCTCCCGCTCGAAGACGTTCATGATGATCGCGAGGGTCGCGGGCATCACGAAGGCCCCGCCGAAGCCCATGACCGCGCGGTAGGCGATCAGCTCGCCGGGCGAGCCGGCCAGCGAGGCGAGCGCGGAACCGATCCCGAAGACGGTCATGCCGAAGAGCAGGACCTTCTTGCGGCCCAGCCGGTCGCCGAGGAGACCCGCGGTGAACAGTATTCCGGCGAAGACCAGTGTGTAGGCGTTGATCGCCCACTCCAGCTGGCTCTGTGTGGCCCCGAGCCCGGTGGGGGCGGGCGCGGCGATCGTCTTCATCGCCACATTGAGGACCGAGTTGCCCAGCACGACCACGAGCAGGCTGCACAGCAGCACGGCCAGGATCGCCCACCGTCTGCGGTGGACGGCCTCGGGGACCTTGCGGGGCGCCGGCGCGGCGTCGGAGGTTGCCATGGACACCACCCTAGGTGTTGCGATACGGGACCGTCTCGTATTGGGAAGGCCTTGGCCGACGCCGCCGCCGGCCGACCCGGCCCGGCCCGGCCGCCGGGCGTTCAAGCGCTCGGGGGGCCACTTCCGCCCCCGGACGCGGCGTGTCAGCATGGGAGGTGATCCGGGGACGCCGTCAGGGCGCCTCGAGACGACATCACAGGAGCCATGGCAATGACGCATGCCTTGAAGACCCCCGACAGCGGCCAGAAGAGCAACAAGGCGCTGTACGGCGGTACGAGTTCCCGTCGCATCACCGTCCGTGACATCGCCGCCGCCAAGGGGCGCGGCGAGAAGTGGCCCATGCTCACCGCCTACGACGCGATGACCGCCTCCGTCTTCGACGAGTCGGGCATCCCCGTCCTGCTCGTGGGCGACTCGATGGGCAACTGTCACCTCGGCTACGAGTCCACGGTCCCGGTCACCATGGACGAGATCACCATCCTCTCGGCCGCCGTCGTACGGGGCACCAGTCGTGCCCTCGTCATCGGCGACCTGCCCTTCGGCTCGTACCAGGAGGGCGCCGTCCAGGCGCTGCGCAACGCCACCCGGCTGGTCAAGGAGGCGGGCGTCGGCGCGGTCAAGCTGGAGGGCGGCGAGCGCTCGGCCCACCAGATCGAGCTGCTGGTGCAGTCCGGCATCCCGGTCATGGCACACGTCGGGCTGACCCCGCAGTCCGTCAACGCCTACGGCGGCTACCCGGTACAGGGCCGCGGCGAGGAGGCGGCCCAGCAGCTGCTCCGCGACGCCAAGGCCGTTCAGGACGCGGGCGCGTTCGCGGTCGTCCTCGAGCTGGTCCCCGCGGAGCTGGCCGCCGAGGTCACCCGCATCCTGCACATCCCCACCGTCGGCATCGGCGCCGGCGCCGAGTGCGACGCACAGGTGCTGGTGTGGACCGACATGGCCGGGATGACCAGCGGCCGGCTGCCGCGCTTCGTCAAGCAGTACGCGCAGATGCGCGAGGTCCTCGGCGACGCGGCCAAGTCCTTCGCGGAGGAGGTCGTGGGCGGCGCGTACCCGGCGGAGGAGCACTCCTTCCACTGACCGGTGCTCCGCCCGGACTCCGGTCCTCAAGTGCCGGACATGCCGAAAAGCAGCCCGTCCGGCGCTTGAGGACACAGGCACAGCCGGCCCGTCCGGCGCTTGAGGACAAGAAACGGGTGAAAGGCGGGGCAGGGACACCCTCCGCCGGTGCCCTGTCGGCGATCTGTCGGCGGCCTGTCGGCGCCCACGCGGGACCGTCGACAGGCTGTCGGACCGTTGTCAGTGGGACCTGGCACCGTTATCGGCATGACGCGAAACGACATCCCCCCATACGGCGGGAACGCCGTCGAAGTACGGGGCCTGGTCAAGCACTTCGGCGAGACCAAAGCTCTCGACGGGGTCGATCTGACCGTACGCGAGGGCACCGTCCTCGGCGTTCTCGGCCCCAACGGCGCGGGCAAGACCACCCTGGTGAGGTGCCTGTCCACGCTGCTCCGGCCGGACGCGGGCAGCGCCCGCGTCGCGGGCTACGACGTGCTGAGCCAGCCCCGGCAGCTCCGCCGGGTCATCGGGCTCACCGGTCAGTACGCCTCCGTCGACGAGAAGCTCTCCGGGTTCGAGAACCTCTACATGATCGGGCGGTTGCTCGATCTCTCCCGCAAGGACGCGCGACGGCGGGCGGCGGAGATGCTGGAGCGCTTCTCGCTGACGGAGGCCGGCAAGCGCCTCGCCATGAACTACTCCGGCGGCATGCGCCGCCGGCTCGACCTGGCCGCCTCCATGATCGGTCAGCCCGACGTGCTGTACCTGGACGAGCCGACCACCGGCCTCGACCCGCGCACCCGCAACGAGGTGTGGACGGAGGTCCGGCGGATGGTCCACGAGGGTGCCACCGTGCTGCTCACCACGCAGTACATGGAAGAGGCCGAGCAGCTGGCCGACGAGCTGACGGTCATCGACCGGGGAGTGGTGATCGCCGGGGGCCGGGTCGACGAGCTCAAGGCCAGAGTCGGCGGGCGCACGCTGCAGATCCGCCCGGCGGACCGCGCCGAGCTGCCGCGGATGGCCGACGCGGTGACGGTTGCCGGGCTGGCCGGGATCGCCGGCGCGACCGCCGACGAGGCGGAGGGCGTGGTCAACGTCCCGATCATCAGTGACGAGCAGCTGACCGCCGTGGTCGGGCTGCTGGGCGGCCAGGGCTTCACCATCGCCGGCATCGGCACCCATCTGCCCAGCCTGGACGAGGTCTTCCTGGCCGTCACGGGCCAGAAGGCCTCCGCCCCGGACGCGGCGGAGCACATCGACGAGCTCGAGGAGGTCGCGGCATGAGCGCGGCGACGGTCACCCCACCCGCAAAGACGGCGTCCGCCCGCGACGGCCGGATCGGCCTGCGCGGCAATCTGCGGCACATCGGGGCGCTGGCGCGCCGCAATATGCTCCAGATCAAGGCGGACCCCGAGTCGATGACCGACGTCCTGCTGATGCCGGTCATCTTCATCCTGCTGTTCACCTATGTCTTCGGCGGCTCGATCGCCGGCAAGGGCAACGAGCAGGAATACGTCAGCTACCTCGTCCCCGGCCTGATGGCGATGATGGGCATGAACATCGCCATGGCCGTCGGCACAGGCATCAACGACGACTTCAAGAAGGGGGTGATGGACCGCTTCCGCACGATGCCGATAGCCCGGTCCTCCGTCCTCGTCGCGAAGATCGTCGTCGAGATCGGCCGGATGCTCATCGCGACCTCGATCCTCCTGGTCATGGGCTTCGCCATCGGCCTGACCGTCAGCACCTCGGCGCTGCACCTGCTCGCGGCGGTGGCGCTCGCCATGGCCTTCGGCTCCTCGCTGATGTGGATCTTCATGCTGCTGGGCCTGACCATGAAGACGGCGCAGGCTGTTCAGGGGGTCGCCATGCTCGTCCTGATGCCCCTGCAGTTCGGCAGTTCGATCTTCACCCCGCCCACGAAGATGCCGGGCTGGCTGGAGGCCTTCACGAAGTACAACCCGCTCTCCAACCTCGCCGACGCCTCCCGCCACCTGATCAACGGCGGCGCGGTGGCCCACTCGGTGTGGATGACGCTGGCCTGGTCGGCGGGGATCACGCTGGTGACGGCGCCGCTGGCGGTCGCCAAGTTCCGCCAGAAGACCTGAGCTCCGCGCCGGGTGCGCGTCAGACGAGGGCGGTGGCCTCCCCCAGGGAGAGCCGGCCGCCCTCGGCGTACGCGTGCTCGTACGCCTGTGCGCTCAGCGCCGCCCGGATGCGGTCCTCCGTCCATTCGCGGAGATCACGCTCCATGGAGGGGACGTGGAAGCCCGGGGGTCGCAGCACGGTGGCGGCCCCCAGCAGCCGGGCCGCGGTCAGCGCGTGCGCCTCGCCGCCGAGCGCGGCGTAGGCCTGTGCGCCGTGCAACAGTTGCAGGGACATCATGTGCGGCGCGATCAGTCCCGCGAGCGGGTCTTCGCACTTCGCCAGGGCGTTCCGGACCTTCGGCAGCGCCTGCTCCGGATACCCCTGAAGGCTGTCGATCCAGGCGAGCAGCCCGCTGATCAGCCCCTGGAAGAGCGGTATGGCACGGCTACCGAAGTCCGCGGCGATCTCCTCGAAGGTCTCTCTCGCCTCGGCCAGCCGCCCCGAACGTCCGACCCGGATGCCGATCTGGAGGCGGATGAAGGTCGCGGCGTCGAGGCTGAGCCGCTCCACGCCCACGAGCGTCTCGCGCAGGCCGCGCTCGCCCTCCTCCGCGCCCATCCTGCCGTCCTCCATGAGCACCTCGATGAGGTGGGCCCGCAACATGGGCACCTGCCCGTTCGCGCCCAGCTCCTCGACGCGGTCGATGGCCTCCCGGTAGTCCTGCGCGGCAGCCGCGAACCTGCCGTACTTCTCCAGCGCCTCACCGCGGCCGGACAGCGCCTCGGCCACGCCCCAGGAGTCGCCGAGGCGCCGGAAGATCTCCACGCTCTCGTCGGCGTCCGCGATGCCCTGGTCGATGCGGCCCGGGCTGTCGTTGAGCAGCTTGGCCCGCAGCTGCAGGGCGTTGGCGAGCTCCCAGGTGTAACCGAGCTCGCGGCAACGGTCCACGGCGGTGTCACAGATGCCGGACATGTCGTCGACGGCGCCCGTCAGGAGGATCGCGTAGAACCACATCATGCCCGGTACACGGCAGTTCTGCGGCTGCCCGTCGCCGTAGGCGGCGACGATGCCCCGCAGTGTGCGCTGCACTTCGGGGGTGCCGAGCACCCTCATGTCGGATTCCGCGTTGGTGAGCGCTACCAGCCGTACGCCGCGCCGCGCCTCCTCCAGCACGTCCGGCTCCATCGGCGGCGGCGTCTCCGTGCACGCGACGTACAGCGGGCGGGCCGGTGTGATGGGCTCCGCGAACGGGTCGGGGCCCAGTGCGGCGGCGGCGTCCGCCCAGTGGAGGGCGTCGGCACGGTGGTCGCGCAGCTGCCAGAACCAGCTCAGCGACAGCACCAGGCACAGCGCCTCCTGCTCGTCCCGTGCCGCGACGGCGCGCCGCAGCGCGGAGCGCAGGTTGTCGTGCTCCAGCTCCAGCCGTTCCAGCCAGGCACGCTGCTCGGGGCCGCGCAGCAACGGGTCCGCGGTACGGGCCAGTTCGCGGTAGGCGACCAGGTGCCGCCGCTCCACGGTCGCCCGCTCACCGGCTTCGTCCAGGCGCTCGGCGGCGTACTCGCTCACGGTCTCCAGCAGCCGGTAGCGCATCTGGCCGTCGGCGGCGGGGGCCGCCACCACCAGCGACTTGTCGACCAGGGAGCCCAGTAGCGCGGCGATGTCCGCGCCGTCGACGCCGCCGCCCGCGCAGACCTCCTCGGCCAGGGGCAGGTCGCAGCCGCCCGAGAAGACGGACAGCCTGCGCAGCACGGCCCGTTCGGGCGCGGTCAGCAGGTCCCAGGACCAGTCGACGACCGCGCGCAGCGTCTGCTGGCGCGGCAGGACGGTACGGCTGCCGGACGTGAGCAGCCGGAAGCGGTCGTCGAGCCGGTCGGCGAGCCCGCGCGGGGTGAGCAGCCGCAGCCGGGCCGCCGCCAGCTCGATGGCGAGCGGCAGCCCGTCCAGGCGGCGGCAGATCTCGGCGCAGGCCGCGGGGTCGTCCTCCACCCGGAACCCGGGCCGGGCGGCCGCGCCCCGCTCGGCGAACAGCCGCAGCGCGACCGGGTCGGGCAGCGGCTCCACGGGGCGCACCAACTCGCCCGGCACGGCGAGCGGTTCGCGGCTCGTGGCGAGCACGCTGACGCCGGGGCAGTGCGCGAGCAGCGTCTCGGCGAGGAGGGCGGCGGCGTCGATCACGTGCTCGCAGTTGTCGAGCACGAGCAGCATCCGGCGGTGCGCGCAGTGCTCGGCGAGCCGCGCCAGCGGATCGAGCGCGGTCGCGTCGGCGACCGCCCGCAGCCCCTCCGCGGCGGTGCCGCGCACCACGGTCTCCCGCGCCCCCAGTGCCGTCAGCACCGCCTCGGGCACGGTGCCCTCGTCGTCCACGGGTGCCAGCTCAGCGAGCCACACCCCGTCGGGCCAGCCCCCGTCCGAGCCTGCCGCCGCTTCGGCGGCCTCCTGCGACAGCCGTGTCTTGCCGGCCCCGCCGGGCCCGAGCAACGTCACCAGCCGGTGCCGCGCCAGGTCCTCCCGGATCAGCACGAGCTCTTCCTCCCGCCCGACGAACGACGTCAGCCGCGCCCGCAGGTTGCCCCGCGGCGCGGGTGCGGACGCGCCGTACGGCGCGTCCGTGCCCCCACGGCCGCCGGGCGCGCCGTCGGCGCCTCCGCCGCCGGGCGCACCGGGCGCACCCGCGCCCGGCCCCGCCGACGCCCCCGGCCACCGCGCCTCGCCCGCCACCGCCGGTACGACGGAGGCGGGGACGCCCGACTCCGGTACGCCCCGGCCCGGGACACCCACCGCCGGGCCACCCGAGCCCGGGACATCCGCCGCCGGTACACCCGAGCCCGAGGCACCCGACTCCGGGCCACCCGAGCCCGAGGCACCCACCGCCGGTACACCCGAGCCCGAGGCACCCGACTCCGGGCCACCCGAGCCCGGGACACCCACCGCCGGTACACCCGAGCCTGGGCCACCCGAGCCCGGGACACCCACCGCCGGTACGCCCGAGCCCGGGACACCCGTCTCCGGGCCATCGCCCGACGAACCACCAGGCAACGCCCCCGGCGCCGCTCCCGACCCGGAGCCGCCATCCCCCGAGCCGCCCGCCACCGCCGGTACACCTGCCGCCGAGCCGTCGTCCGGCAGCGGGGGCGGGGGCGGGGAGAGCAGTTCCTCGTGGAGGGCGCGGAGTTCCGGGCCGGGGTCGGTGCCGAGGAGGTCCGCTATGGCGCGGCGGACGTCCGCGTAGGCGGCGAGGGCCTCGGAGGGGCGGCCGGCCGCGCGCAGGGCGCGGAGGTGGAGCGCCTGGAGGGGCTCGTCGAGGGGGTGGGACGCGCAGAGCTCGGCCAGCGCGGGCAGGGCCCGGGCCGCATGGCCCATGGCCACCTCCGCGGCCAGGCGCGAGCGGCGGGCGGCGAGATGCCGCCGCTCCAGGCGGAGGGCCGGTGCGGCACGGCCCGGCAGATCCGCCAGGGCCGGACCGCGCCAGAGGGCGAGCGCGTCGTCGAGGACGACCGCGGCCTTCGCCGGGTCCCCTTCGGCGAGGGCCCGCTCCCCCTCGTCGGCGAGGCGCTCGAAGCGGTGCAGGTCCACGTCGTCGGGCTCGGCGCACAGCCGGTAGCCGCCGGCGGCCGAGGCCACCGCGTCGCGGCCGACGGCCCGCCGCAGCCGCCCGACGAGCGCCTGCAGGGCGCCCACCGCGTCGGCGGGCGGCGTGCCGTCCCAGACTTCGTCGATCAGCGCATCGGCAGTACGGAGCCGCCCCGGGTGCAGTGCCAGCGCCGCCAGGAGCGCGCGCAGCCGGGTGCCGCCGAGGGTCAGGGGAAGACCGTCGCCGGTGTGGACCTGGGTGGTGCCGAGGATGCCGTAACGCACCGCCCCATTCTCCCCCGCCCCGCACCGGGCGCTACGACATATCGTTCGCGACCGAGTACCGTCGCCCGGTACATCCGCGCGCCCCGGCCATTCCCGGCGGCCTCACCCCCCAGGAGCACTCAGACATGGCAACCCAAGCGGCCCGCGGCGAAGGGCGCGTGAGCCCGGTCTTCCTCGCCCTCGTCGCCATCATGGCGGTCTCCATATGGGCGGTGTGGACCGGCTTCTCGACAAGCCCCGGCTTCGCCGTGTTCCTGTTCGTGGTCTCGGCGTGGATCGTCTCGCTCTGCCTCCATGAGTACGCGCACGCGCGCACCGCCCTGCACGGCGGTGACATCACCGTCGGGGCGAAGGGCTACCTCACCCTCGACCCGCTCAAGTACACCCACGCCCTGCTGAGCATCGTGCTCCCCGTGATCTTCGTGATCATGGGCGGCATCGGCCTGCCGGGCGGCGCGGTCTTCATCGAGCAGCACCGCATCCGCAGCCGCTGGAAGCAGAGCCTGGTGTCGGCGGCGGGCCCGCTGTCCAACCTCGCGTTCGCGGGCATCGTCAGCGCCCCGTTCTGGCTGGGCCTGATGGACGGCGTGCCGGACAACTTCCGCTACGCGCTCGGCTTCGTGGTCCTGCTCGAGGTCACCGCGACGATCCTCAACGCCCTGCCGATCCCGGGCCTCGACGGCTTCGGCGTGATCGAGCCCTGGCTGTCGTACAACGTGCGCCGCCAGCTGGCGCCGTACGCGTGGATCGGCCTGCTGGCGGTCTTCGGCTTCCTGCAGATCACCGCGGTGAACCACGCCTTCTTCGACATGATCGACGCGATCCTGCGCGCCCTGGGCGTCACCGAGTGGGACACCTACTGGGGCCAGCAGCTGTTCCGCTTCTGGGAGGGGACGCCGGAGATCCCGCCGCTGGACTCCATCGGTCTCGGCTGACCCGTCCCGGCTGCCCCGTCCCGGCCGACCGGCCACAGCTGACCGGCCACGGCCGGCGGCTTCAGCCGGCGGCCGTGCCCTGCTCGGCGGCACGGTCGTTCTTCGCCTTGCGCATGTAGTACCAGGCGATGTTCGACGCGACGCCGAAGAGCAGGATCCACACGACGCCGAGCCAGCTGCCCCGCGCGAAGGAGACGACGGCCGCCGCGACCGCGAGGGCGCAGACGGCGAAGGCGTAAAGGGCGAGGCGGGGCATGGGAGCGGCTCCTGTCCGGCGTCCGGGGGCGCATGTGCGTACGATCCCGGTCATTGTCCCCCACGCCCCGGCCTCCGGCGGACGCCGGCCGGTCAGACGTCGGTGACGCGCAGCCCGGCGTGCGCCTTGTAGCGGCGGTTCACGGAGATCAGGTTGGCCACCAGCGACTCCACCTGGTGGGCGTTGCGCAGCCGGCCCGCGAAGACTCCGCGCATGCCGGGGATGCGGCCGGCCAGCGCCTGCACGATGTCGGTGTCGGCCCGCTTCTCGCCCAGCACCATCACGTCGGTGTCGATCTCGTCGATCTCCGGGTCGGACAGCAGCACGGCGGACAGGTGGTGGAAGGCGGCGGTCACCCGGGAGCCGGGCAGCAGGGCGGCGGCCTGCTGGGCGGCGCTGCCCTCCTCCGGCTTGAGGGCGTAGGCGCCCTGCTTGTCGAAGCCGAGCGGATTGACGCAGTCGATGACGAGCTTGCCCGCCAGCTCCTCGCGCAGCGCCTCAAGGGTCTTTGCGTGGCCGTCCCAGGGCACGGCGACGATCACGATGTCGCTGCGCCGCGCGCACCCGGCGTTGTCGAGTCCCTCGATGCCCAGGCCCAGCTCGTCCGCCGCGGCCTGCGCCCGCTCGGCGGCGCGCGAGCCGATGATGACCCGCTGGCCGGCCTTGGCCAGCCGGTAGGCGAGGCCGCGCCCCTGGTCGCCGGTGCCGCCGAGCACGCCCACCACCAGGCCGGAAACGTCGGGAAGGTCCCAAGGGTCCTTTACCGGGGCCTTCTTCACGTCCTTGGCGTCATCAGAAGTAGTCATGACAGCGATACTGTCACGCCCCTGCCGCACCCGGCGGCCCGGTGCTCCCGGCACAGCCGCACCTGGCGCCCGAACGGGTGAGCTGCCCGGCAACTCCGCGTTCGGCTGGGACGGTTGGGGCAGGATGCGGCGCATGGACGCCGTACGGGTCGCGCTGCTGCGCGAAGCACTGGCCGGGACCGAGTGGCTGCAGGCCACCCGCCGCTTCGCGGGCGCGCTGCGGACCTCGGTCGAAGCGCACGGCGGTGGGCTGCTCCTCGTCGGGACGGCGGAGTACGAGCCCTGGCACCTGGCCGCGCACCTGGACGACGAGGCCGCCTGGTCAGGACTGCCGGAACTGTCCCCCACGCTCGTGCGGCACCGGGTGCCGCCCGGCGCGCCCGCGCATCTGTCGGTCGGGCTCGGCCGCCTGGAGGCGGCCCGGCGCGGGGAGACGCTGCTGGTGGTGGCGGAGGGCCGGCCCGGGGAGGGGCTGCTGGAGCGGGTGCACGACGCCCGGCGCGGCGGAGCGACCGTCCTCGCGTTGGACGGCTGCCCCCCGGCCCCCGGCCCGCGCTCCGACCTGCACTCGCTCGCGCACGACGCGCTGACCGTGCCGGGCGCGGCCGAGCTCGACCTGGACACCGTCCAGCACCTGGTCAGCGCCGCCGCCGGCGAGAACGGCCGGCCGGCGCCGCCCGGGCGCCGCTTCCGCGACCGCCTCTCGCGGCTCGCCGACCAGCTGACCGGGGCGGGGCTCCCGCCCGCGAACCGCTGGTGAGCCGGGGGCCGCCGCCCGCCCGCCGCCCGGAAATTCGTTTGCCTGTACGCGGCAGGGGCCCGGACCATGGTGCCCCGTGACCGAGCACCATCCTCCTCCCGAGTCCCGTACGGGCCGCCTGCGCGCTCTGCTGCCCGACCTGTCCCCCTGGCACTCCTCCCCCGACTTCCGCCGCATGTGGATCGCCGGTCTCGTGACGGTCTTCGGCAGCTTCCTGACCTTCGTCGCGGTGCCGCTGCAGCTCAAGGAGCTGACCGGTTCGGCCCTCGCGGTCGGCGCGGTCGGCGCGGTGGAGCTCGTCCCGCTGATCGCCTTCGGCCTGTACGGCGGTGCCCTCGCCGACGCGCTCGACCGCCGCAAGCTGATCCTGTGGACCGAGGCCGGGCTCGGCGTCCTGAGCGGCATGCTGCTGCTCAACACGCTGCTGCCGCATCCGATGATCTGGCCGCTGTACGTGGTGGCCGCTCTGGTCAGCGCCCTGACCGGCCTGCAGCGCCCGGCGCTGCAGGCGATCGTGCCGCGGATCGTCCCCCATGAGCAGCTGCCCGCCGCGATCGCGCTCAACTCGATGCGCTGGCAGATCGGGGCCATCGCGGGCCCCTCGCTGGCGGGTGTGGTCATCGCCTTCGCCGGGCTGCCGTGGGCGTACTCCCTGGACGTCGTCTCGTTCGCGGTCTCCGTGGCCCTCGCCATGGGCCTGGCCCCCTCCCCCGCCTCGCACGACGCGCAGAAGCCGTCGCTGCGCGGCATCCTGGAGGGCGCCCGCTACGCGTGGAGCCGCAAGGAACTGCTCGGTACGTACGCGGTCGACCTGGCCGCGATGTTCTTCGCCTACCCCACCGCGATCTTCCCGTTCCTCGCCGACGACCTGGACGCCTCCTGGGCGCTGGGCCTGATGTACGGGGCGGGCGCGGTCGGCTCGCTGGTGGTGAGCCTGACCAGCGGCTGGGTCTCCCGCATCCACCGGCACGGCCGCATGGTGGTGCTGGCGGCGGCGGGCTGGGGCCTGGCCATGGCGGTGGCGGGCTGGCTGCACAACATCTGGCTGGTGCTGCTGTTCCTGGCCGTCGCCGGCGGCTGCGACATGGTGAGCGGACTCTTCCGCTCGGCCATGTGGGACCAGACGATCCCCGACGAGCTGCGCGGCCGGCTCGCGGGCATCGAGCTGCTCTCGTACTCGGTCGGCCCCCAGCTGGGCCAGGTCCGCGCGGGCGGCATGGCCTCGCTGACCAACGTCCGCGCCTCGGTGTGGACGGGCGGCCTGGCGTGCGTGGCCTCGGTGGGGCTGCTGGCCCTCTCGCTGCCGAAGCTGATGTCCTACGACGAGCGGACGGATGAGCACGCGGTGCGGATGCGCGCTTCGCGCGCGCGGGTGGCCGAGGCGGCGTAGGCACCGCCGGGCAGGTGGGCGGCGGCTCGGCGCCGTCGCGGCGGGGAGTCTTTCCCCAGCCCCGCCCGTTCCCGAAACCGGGGGCATGCCCCCGGCCCCCGGGGGTCCGGGGCCCAGCCCCCGGGAAACGGCGAAAGGGCGGGACCGGGCCCCCACCGCGACGGCGCTCAGCCACCGCCAACGCACCTGGCGGTACCGAACCCGCTCAGCCCTCGTCCTTCCAGCGCGGATCCTCCCGCCACTCCTCGTCCCGCTCACGCGCCGTCTCCATCGCATGCGCCGCGTCCTGCCGCGTCACATACGGGCCCATTCGGTCAGCGGCCCGGCACTCGGGGCCCTCCTCGACCGTGCCGTGCTTGAGGCAGTAGTACCACTCGCCGGGCTTGCCGGCCGTGCGCCGCTTGAACAGTGCCATCAGGTCTCCTCCAGCGTGTGTGCTCGCCCACATGCTCCCCGATGGACGCTGGCTACACTCGCTGACATGTCTGGCCAGTCGCTTCTTGCCCCGGGGACGCTCTCCCCCGCCCGCCCCGTCCCCGCCTCGATCCCGCGGCCCGAGTACGTCGGGAAGGACGCCCCCACCCCCTACTCCGGCCCCGAGGTCCAGGACGCCGGGACGATCGAGAAGATGCGGATCGCGGGCGGCATCGCCGCGCGGGCGATGGAGGAGGCGGCCAAGCACATCGCTCCGGGCGTCACCACGGACGAGCTGGACCGCGTCGCGCACGAGTACATGTGCGACCACGGCGCCTATCCCTCCACGCTCGGCTACCGCGGTTTCCCCAAGTCGCTGTGCGCCTCCGTCAATGAGGTCATCTGCCACGGCATCCCGGACTCGACCGTGCTGCGCGACGGCGACATCGTCAACCTCGACGTGACCGCCTACATCGGCGGCGTGCACGGCGACAACAACGCCACCTACCTCTGCGGCGACGTCGACGAGGAGTCGCGGCTGCTCGTCGAGCGGACCCGCGAGGCGCTGAACCGGGCGATCAAGGCGGTCAGGCCCGGGCGCCGCATCAACATCATCGGCCGGGTCATCGAGTCGTACGCCAAGCGATTCGGTTACGGCGTCGTCCGCGACTTCACCGGTCACGGCATCAACTCCTCCTTCCACTCCGGCCTGATCGTCCCCCACTACGACAGCCCGCACCACGACACGCTCATCCAGCCCGGCATGACGTTCACGATCGAGCCGATGCTGACGCTGGGGACGTACGAGTACGACATGTGGCAGGACGGCTGGACGGTCGTCACCAAGGACCGTAAGCGGACGGCGCAGTTCGAGCACACGCTCGTCGTGACCGGGACGGGTGCGGAGATCCTGACGCTGCCGTAGGGTTTTACCGACAACGCGTCGGGAAGCAATTGACTTAGGTAAGCCTAAGTCGGAAGGACGGTGGTGGCGGCGCGCCCTGGCCACCCGTTACCGCCCGTCTCTCCGCTTTTGCTTCTTCCCGTCCCCACGGTCACCGGAGGTCCGCCTTGGACGCGCCCGCCACGACTCCGTTCTCCACGCTGATCCGCACCGCCTCGCACGAGCAGCACACGGAAGCCGAGAACTCGTCGTTCATGAGCGACATGCTCGGCGGCCGGCTCGGGGTCGCGGCCTACCGCCGCTACACCGAGCAGCTCTGGTTCGTCTACGACGCCCTGGAGTCCGCCTCCGAGGCCCTCTCCGCCGACCGCGTCGCGGGCCCGTTCATACGTCCGGAACTGGCCCGGGCAGCCCAGTTGGAGCGGGACCTGGCCCACCTCGGCGGCCCGGACTGGCGGGCGGGCCTGGAGCCGCTGCCCGCGACGGCGGCCTATGCGGCCCGCGTCGCGGAGTGCGCCCGCGACTGGCCCGCCGGCTACGTCGCCCACCACTACACGCGCTATCTCGGCGACCTCTCCGGCGGCCAGATCATCCGGGGCACCGCCGAGAAGACCTGGGGCTTCGCCCGCAAGGGCGACGGCGTGCGCTTCTACGTCTTCGAGGGCATCGGCAATCCGGCCGCCTTCAAGCGCGAGTACCGCGAGCTGCTGGACGCGCTGCCGGTCGACGACCTGGAGAAGCAGCGGGTGATCGACGAGTGCAGGCGCGCGTTCGCGCTGAACACCGCCGTATTCCAGGAGCTCGGACAGGAGTTCCCGCTCAGCGCGTAGCCGCCGAGCGCCCGCGGCCCCCCGGGTGACCGCACCCGGGGGGCGCGGGCCGTTTCCGGGGCAGGGCGTCAGCCCCCGGCCGGCCGGCGGCGGGTGGCGCGGCGGTCGGCGGCTCCGCCGTCCCCAGCTGCGCCCGGCACCTTCCGTCCCTCCCCCGTCGGTTCCTTCCGGGCCGAGGTGCGCGCGCTAGGCGTACGACTCGGCGGGCGGACCGTCCCTGCCGGGGTCGATCCGCGCGTCGCCGCGGGCGAAGTCGTGGCGCTCGCCGGCCGAACGGGCCGGGACGTCCACGCTCCTCGCCGCGCTCACCCGCGATCTGCCCGCCGACTCCGGCAAGGCGATCGTCGGCGACCTTCCAGCCGGCGCCTGGAAGGCGGGTGAACTCGCCCTGGGCCGTGCCGTGCTACCGCAGTCGGCCGAGCTGTCGTTCCGTTCACGGTCGAGGAGGCCGTACGGATGGGCCGCGCACCCTGGGCCGGATCCGGATCGCGGCCGGCGGTCCGCCCGCCCGGGACCATGTGCCCGGATTGCTGAACTGTGTCTATTTCCAGCCGATCGATGTAATTGATCATCCGCGGACCGGAGAACCATTGGTGATCCCGAGACGGAAGCGACGAGATTTTGCCTCGTGAGAGCAGAATCACGCTTCGGACGGGGAACAAGGTAGGCAAGGCTCAGATAAGTTAGGGCGGCCTAATTCGGCCACGCCGATTCGGCCACGTCCCCTTCCGCTCTCCGAGCAAGCTGGAGCCCTGCATGCGAGTCCTCCGCTCCTCCGCCGTTACCGCCGTCGCGGCAGCCGCGGCCCTGACCACCGTGTCCGGCTGCGCCGAGAAGTCGGACAGCAAGAGCTCGGACGCCATCAAGGTCACCGCTTCCGACGACAAGTGCAAGGTCTCCACCTCCTCCATCGAGGCCGGGCACGTAAAGATCAACGTGACGAACAAGGGCTCCAAGGTCACCGAGGTCTACGTCTATGCCACGGGCGACCGCATTGTGGCCGAGCGGGAGAACATAGGCCCCGGAACCAAGGCCGAGATCGTCGCGACGATCAAGAAGGCCGGCTCCTATGAAATCGCCTGCAAGCCCGGAATGAAGGGCGACGGCATCCGCCAGAAGATCACCGTGACCGGCGGTGACAAGCAGGAGAAGAGCAACCCGGAGCTGGACAAGGCGGTCGCCGAGTACCGCAGGTACGTGCAGCAGCAGGCCGACGAGACGATCCCGGCAGCGCAGAAGTTCGCCGACGCGGTCAAGAGCGGCGACGTGGACGAGGCGAAGAAGCTCTACGCCGTCTCCCGCATCGGCTGGGAGCGCACCGAGCCGGTGGCGGAGTCCTTCGGTGACATCGACCCGAAGGTCGACGTCCGCGAGGACGGCGTGGAGAAGGACCAGAAGTGGACCGGCTGGCACAAGCTGGAGAAGTCCCTCTGGGAGGGCAAGAAGATCGACGAGGACGACAAGAAGCTGGCCGACCAGCTGATGACCGACCTCAAGGACTGGCAGAAGCGCGTCGGCACCGCCGAGATCACCCCGACCAGCATGGCCAACGGCGCCAAGGAGCTGCTCGACGAGGTGGCCACCGGCAAGGTCACCGGTGAGGAGGAGCGCTACAGCCACACCGACCTCGTCGACTTCAACGGCAACGTCGAGGGTGCCCAGAAGTCCTACGAACTGCTGAAGCCCGTCGCCGGCAAGAGCGATCCCGAGCTCGTCAAGGAGCTGGACAAGCAGTTCGGTGACCTGAAGAAGCTGCTCGACGGCTACCGCGACGGCGACGGCTTCAAGATCTACGACGACAGCATCGGCAAGGACGACCGCAAGAAGCTCTCCGACGCCGTCAACGCCCTGGCCGAGCCGCTGTCCAAGCTCGCCGGCGCGGTCGCGAAGTAGCAGGGGGACGGACTTCTCTCATGGCTGACGACATACGCGGGAACGCGACGGACAAGACGGACGTGACGGGCATGACCGACGTGACAGGCGTGACTGGCGTGACGGACAAGGCGGACGAGTCGGCGAAGGCCGTCCCCTCCCGCCGCTCCGTGATCGGCTGGGGCGGCGCCGGGCTGGCGCTCGGTGCCGCGGCGGCCGGCGGCACCGCCGTCGCCCTGCGCACCGGCAACGACACCGCACCGGCCGCCTCGGCCGGTGACGCGGTGCCCTTCCACGGCCACCACCAGGCCGGCATCGCCACGGCCGTCCAGGACCGGCTGCACTTCGCGGCGTTCGACGTGACCACGTCCGACCGCGCCGCGCTGATCAAGGTGCTGCAGGAGTGGACGGCCGCCGCCGCGCGGATGACGGCCGGGCAGGAGGTCGGCGAGGGCGCGTTCGGCGGCCAGGAGGAGTTGCCGCCGGACGACACCGGCGAGGCGCTGGGCCTCAAGCCGTCGCGGCTGACCCTGACCTTCGGCGTGGGCCCGGGCCTGTTCGAGAAGGACGGCAAGGACCGCTTCGGGCTGAAGTCCCGGCGGCCCCAGGCCCTGGTGGACCTGCCGGCCTTCCCCGGCGACAACCTCGACGCGGCCCGCAGCGGCGGCGACCTGTGCGTGCAGGCCTGCGCCGACGACCCGCAGGTCGCGGTGCACGCGATCCGCAACCTGGCCCGTATCGGCATGGGCAAGGTCGCCATCCGCTGGTCGCAGCTGGGCTTCGGCAAGACGTCCTCGACGACGCCGGACGCGCAGACCCCGCGCAACATGATGGGCTTCAAGGACGGCACCCGGAACGTCTCGGGCACCGACAGGACCGCCCTCGACAAGCACGTGTGGGTGAGCGGGAAGGACGGGCCCGACTGGATGACCGGCGGCTCGTACCTGGTCGCCCGCCGGATCCGGATGCACATCGAGACCTGGGACCGCACCTCGCTCGGGGAGCAGGAGGACATCTTCGGCCGGAACAAGGCCGAGGGCGCCCCGGTCGGCAAGCAGAAGGAGCGGGACGAGCCCCTGCTCAAGGCGATGAAGCCGGACTCCCACGTCCGTCTCGCCCACCCCGACAGCAACAGCGGCGCGACGATCCTGCGCCGCGGCTACTCCTTCACGGACGGCACGGACGGGCTGGGCCGGCTGGACGCGGGCCTGTTCTTCATCGCCTACCAGCGGGACGTACGGGACGCCTTCATTCCGCTGCAGACGAACCTGGCGCGCAACGACGCGCTGAACGAGTACATCCAGCACGTGGGTTCGGCGGTCTTCGCCGTGCCGCCGGGCGTCCGGGACTCCGGCGACTGGTGGGGCAAGGCCCTGTTCGCGTGACCGGCGGACGTTTCACGGAAGGGGAGGCCGCGTGTTCGGCAACTATCTGATCGGCCTGCGCGAGGGCCTGGAGGCCAGCCTGGTCGTCTGCATCCTCGTCGCGTATCTGGTGAAGACCGGCCGCAGGGACGCCCTGCCGCCGGTCTGGCTGGGCATCGGCGTGGCCGTGTTGCTGAGCATGGGCTTCGGTGCGCTGCTGCAGTTCGGCTCGCAGAGCATGACCTTCGAGGCGCAGGAGATGCTCGGCGGCTCGCTGTCGCTCATCGCCGTGGGCCTGGTGACGTGGATGGTCTTCTGGATGCGGCGCACCGCGCGGCATCTGAAGAGCGAGCTGCACGGCAAGCTCGACGCGGCGCTCGCGATGGGCACGGGCGCGCTGGTCGTCACGGCGTTCCTGGCCGTGGGCCGGGAGGGCCTGGAGACCGCGCTGTTCATCTGGGCGGCGGCGGACGCCACCGACGACGGCGTACGGCCGCTGGTCGGGGCGCTGCTGGGGCTGCTGACGGCGGTTCTGCTGGGCTGGCTGTTCTACCGGGGCGCGCTGAAGATCAACCTGGCGAAGTTCTTCACCTGGACCGGCGGCATGCTGATCGTGGTCGCGGCGGGCGTGCTCGCGTACGGCTTCCACGACCTGCAGGAGGCCGACGTCCTGCCGGGCCTGCACAGCAGGGCCTTCGACATCAGCGAGCAAATCCCGGCCGACAGCTGGTACGGCACGCTGCTGAAGGGCATCTTCAATTTCCAGGCCGATCCGACGTGGCTGCAGGTCGCGGTGTGGTCCCTGTATCTGGTCCCCACCCTGGTGCTGTTCTTCGCGCCGGGCAGGGCGGGTAGGGTTGCGCCGTCCCGAGCCGTCACCAAGGAGTCGAAGCGCGATGAGACGCCGGTCGCCACGTCGAGTGTTCCCGGCTCTGGCAGCAGCTCTGACGGTGACGTCGCTGCTGACGGCGACGGGGTGCGTGACGGTGCACGGCGAACGGGCGGTCATCCCGTCGGTGAGCAGGGCTGAGGCCCCCAAGGTCCTCCAGCGGTTCACCGACGGCTACAACATCGCGTACCGCACGCTCGACCCGGCCGCGCTGGACCGGGTCGAGACCGGTGCGCTGGCGGAGATAGGCCGGGCCGACCTGGGTGCCCAGCGCACCGTGACGCCGGGCGGCAACCCCGGCTATCCGGCGCTCGCGCTGGAGGACGCCCGTTTCACGATCCCCAAGATGGCGGGCTGGCCGAAGTTCTTCGTCGCCGACACCCGCAGCAACCGGGACCGGCACCGCTGGGTCCTGGTGTTCACGCGCGCCGGTGCGAAGGAGCCCTGGAAGGCGGCCTACCTCTCGCTGCTGGGCGAGGGGAAGATGCCCAAGTTCGCCGTCGGCGAGGACGGTTACGCCGAGGCCGTGCGGGCCGTCGGCAAGGACACCCCCGACGCCAGGGGCCCGGGCCCCGGCTCGGGCCTCATGGCCGACCCGGGCGTCCTGAGCGGCTCGTACACGGAGTATCTGCGCACCGGCGAGGGCAAGGTCTTCGCTCCGGGCGGGTCGACCACACAGCTGCGGGCGGAGCGCGCCAAGCTGGCGCGGACAGCCACCTTCTGGAGCGAGTACATCGACACGCCCGAGAAGGCCCCGGGCTTCCCCCCGCTGGCGTTGCGCACCGGCGACGGCGGTGCGCTGGTCTTCTTCACCGCCCACCACCGGGAGCGGCGCACGATGGTCAAGGGGGTGCGCCCGGAGGTCACCGATCCGCGGACGAAGGCGCTGCTGCAGGGCGAGCTGAAGCAGGCGGTGACCTACACGCGGATCTCGGAGTCGGCGGTGCAGGTCCCGGCGAGGGCGGCCGACGGCGGCCGGGTGGTCTTCCTCAACCGGATCGAGTCGCTGACCGCCGCGCGGGGCGAGTAGCGGCGGCCCCCCAGGAGGGGGCTGCGGCAGCCCGCGAGACCGGACGGACCCTCGCGCGCCTCGTACCCGGCTCGTGGTCAGCGGCCGATGGGCCAGGGGTGGGCCGGCTCGTGGTCCTGGCGTTCGCCCGCGTACTGGGCGCAGGCGTCGGTGAGGGTCTCCAGCAGGGTCAGCGGGTCGGGCAGCTGGCGCTCGGGGCCGAGGAGCCAGGCGACGCCCTCGTCACCGGGGAGCAGCGAGGGCGGCAGCAGGACGTAGCTGCCGCGGCAGTGCCAGCGCAGCCCCGGATGCTCGTCCATCGTCTCGGGATGGCAGTCCAGCTCGCACGGCCACCATTCGTCCTCGTCGTCCGGGGTGCCGCGGGTGGCGGTGAAGAACAGCATGCGGTCGGGGGCGACGGTGGCGACCGGGCCGACGTCGACGCCGGCCTTCGTCAGCCGGTCCAGGGCCTGCCGGCCGGCGTCGGCGGGCACGTCGAGGACGTCGTGGACGATGCCGGTGGCGGTGACGAAATTGGCCTCCGGCTGGCCGCGCAGCCATTTGGTGACCTTCTCGGCGTCGGTCGTGGCGAGGGTCTGCCAGGCGAAGGAGACGGGGTGGCGGCCGGGCGTGGGACAGCCGATGCGTTCGCAGGAACAGCCGTACCCGGAGGGATGTGCGGCGGGGGCCAGCGGGAAGCCCGCGGCGGCCGCGGCCAGGAGCAGCTCCTCACGGGCGGCGGCTGTCGCCGCTCCCGTCCCCGTATCGCCGCCCGCTCCGCTCCTGGGGCGGCGCAGCCATTGGGAGAACCTGCTCTTGCGTTCCATCTATCCCCTCACTTCGACCGCGGTCTCCGGTCAATGCTGCCACCATCCTGCTCCCGGTGTGACCGCCGAACGCATCCGGGGGGTGTGAGACCGGCCGCGTCGGCGACCCATGGAACGGGGGACGGCGGTCTCAGCGGGGGGCGATGCCGCGCAGGACCTGCTCGACGAGAGTGTCGGTGAACTCGTACGTGAGCGGGCCCGAGCGCATGAGCCAGCGCTGGGCGAAGGGGCTGACGATCGTCTCGGCGGCGATCCGCAGATCGGTGTCCGCGGCGATGTGGCCTGCCTCCCGGGCGCGGTGCAGCCGGTTGACGTAGGCCTGGACGCCCGTGTCCTGCAGCCGGGTCACGAACTGCCGGGACAGCTCGGGGTCGTTCGCCCCGGCGATCGCGAGCGCACGGTAGGGGGCCTCGAACTTGGGGTCGTTGAATTCGTCGACGGTCGCGCGCAGGACGGCCTTGAGGTCGGCCTCCAGGTCGCCGGTGTCGGGCAGCTCGACCGCCCCGCCCTCGGCGTCCGCCGCGTCCGCGGTGAACGCGTCGAGCAGCACGGCGGCCTTCGACGGCCACCAGCGGTAGATCGTCTGCTTGCCCACGCCCGCCCGGGCCGCGATGCCTTCGATGGTGAGCTTGTCGAACCCCACCTCACCGACGAGTTCGAGGGCGGCGTCGAAGATCGCGCGGCGGGAGCGCTCGCTGCGGCGGGTGGCATCGGGGGTCCTGGGGGTGGCCATGCGGGACAGCCTATCGAGCCTCGGAGGCGAAACGTATCGTCTCCAAAGAGGTTGACAAGACGAAACGTCTCGTTCAGAGTGAGGGGTGTTGCGAGACGTACCGTCTCGCTTAAATGAGACGCAAACGAGAGGAGAACCCCCCATGAGCCGGGGTAATTCAGGCAACATGCTGGGCGTCGGCGGCACCCGCAGCAACCTCTCCCGCAAGGCCCTGCGCGGCGGCGGCCGGGGCGGCCGGGGAACCGGGGCCGGTACGGACTCGAACGCGCAGAAGCGGGAGCTGCTGCGGTCCCTGCGGGAGGGGCGGGCCGGCCGCGGCGATGCGTAGGACGCACCTCGGCGGGGCGCGTGTAAACCACCCGTACGGTTCATGCGCGAAGGTCGCCGAGCGTGGACTATTTGGGCACGCACGCCAACGACGTGCGTGCCCAACGCCACCGTGAGGAGCGCGACTTGCGTACTGCCCCGCGTGCATCCACCCCTCGCCGCTATCTGATGTGCCCGCCCGCGTACTTCCGGGTGACGTACTCGATCAACCCCTGGATGGACCCGGGCAAGCCGGTCGACCTGCCGCTCGCCCTCACGCAGTGGGAGGACCTCCGCGACCGCTACCGCGCCCTCGGACACACGGTCGAGGAGCTGACGCCCCGCCCGGACCTGCCCGACATGGTCTATGCCGCCAACGGCGCCACGGTCGTCGACGGCCGCGTCCTCGGCGCCCGCTTCGCCCACCCCGAGCGCTGGGCCGAGGCGGGGGTCCACCTGGAGTGGTTCCGCACGCACGGCTATGCGGAGGTGCGCGAACCGGAGCACATCAACGAGGGCGAGGGCGACTTCGCCGTCACCGCCTCCTGGCTGCTGGCCGGCCGCGGCTTCCGCAGCAGCCCGCTCTCCCACCCGGAGGCGCAGGAGTTCTTCGGCCGCCCGGTGATCGGCCTGGACCTGGTCGACCCGCGCTACTACCACCTGGACACGGCCCTGTCCGTCCTCGACGGGAGCGAGGACGACGTCATGTACTACCCGGGCGCCTTCTCGCCCGGAAGCCGGGCGGTCCTGCGAAGGCTCTTCCCCGAGGCGCTGATCGCCACCGAGGAGGACGCGGCAGCGCTCGGCCTCAACGCGGTGTGCGACGGGCGGCACGTGCTGCTCCCGCAGGCCGCGGTGGGGCTCTTCGAGCCGCTGCGGGAGAGGGGCTACGAGCCGGTCGGAATGGACCTCGGCGAGCTGCTCAAGGGGGGCGGCAGCGTGAAGTGCTGCACGCAGGAACTGCGCTGACCATGCCTTTGTCCTCAAACGCCGGACGGGCTGCTGTGCTCTGTCCTCAAACGCCGGACGGGCTGCTGTGCTCTGCCCTCAAACGCCGGACGGGCTGAATATTCAGCCCGTCCGGGGGCACCTCCCAGCGGTAGCTGGGGGAGCTTGAGGACCGGGGTCCGGGGCGGAGCCCCGGTT
>NZ_JBEZYL010000008.1:264428-264972 GCF_040638465.1 Streptomyces sp. NPDC026206 | reverse complement strand
CGCCCGGTTACATTTCGAACCCGGAAGCTAAGCCTTTCAGCGCCGATGGTACTGCAGGGGGGACCCTGTGGGAGAGTAGGACGCCGCCGAACAATCTTTCAAGGACCCTTGGTCCCAGCGTTCATGCTGGGACCAAGGGTCCTTTTTGTTTTTGCCGAAGCGCGCCGGGCAGCCGGGTGCGCGAGAATGACTGCGGTACCCGAAGACAGGAGTCACGTCGATGTCCACCAACTCCCCCGACGATCGATCGGGCGGCGACGAGCGTCGCGGAGGCCCTCGCGGCCCGCGTCGCGACGACACGCGTGGCGGCGGCTTCCGTCGCGATGACCGACCCGGCTTCCGTCGTGACGACCGTGGTGACGACCGCGCCCGTGGCCCGCGTCGGGAAGACGACCGTGGTGGCCGCCCCTCCGGTGGCGGTTACGGTGGTCCGCGTCGGGAAGACGACCGTGGTGGTCGTCCTTCGGGTGGCGGTTACGGTGGTCCGCGTCGGGAAGACGACCGTGGTGGCCGCCCCTCCGGTGGCGGTTACGGTGGTCCGCGC